>NZ_JBYCLG010000156.1:0-8759 GCF_057473785.1 Mycobacterium sp. TH-M103 | reverse complement strand
GCGCTGCACGTGTTCAATGTCATCTTCACCGACGGCGCCACCTACCAGATGGTCGACGGCAACGGCTACGGGCTCGGCGTCGACGGGTGGTACGACCCGGAACTCATCGCGCACTTCGCCCGGCAGCGAGTCGCCCACGCCGACGAATTGGCCAGCACCGTCAAGGCCACCGCGCTGTGCGGGCACTACGGCCTCACCGCGCTGGGCGCCACGTCGTATGCCAAGGCGCGCAACCTGTTACCGCACGTGCGGGCCGCCTACGACGCGGCTCTGACCGAGTACGACGTGCTGGTGATGCCGACCGTTCCGGGGACGGCGGACCCGCTGCCGGCGGGGGGTCCCGGCGACGTCGGGCTGCTCGGGCGCGCGCTGGGCAAGGCGACCAACACCGCGCCCATGGACATCACCGGCCATCCCGCCCTCTCGGTGCCCGCCGGGCTCCTCGACGGTCTGCCGGTCGGGATGATGATCGTGGGCAGGCGATTCGACGACGCCACGGTCCTGCGGGCCGGTGCCGCGTTCGAGTCCCTGTGCGGCGGATTCCCCTCCCCCGGGTAGCGCGAGCGCTCAGGGGTGACACACGATCTCGCCGTGTGGGATCGCCAGCCAGCCGTCCGGGGCCGCGGCCCAGGCCCGCCACGCCGCGGAGATCTCCTCGAGCTGCGCCGGCGTGGCCAGGCCCAGCCGCAGCAACTCGCGCGCCACCCCCGAATGCAGGATCCGCTCGGCCCACATCCCGCCCCACCACTGGCGGGTCGCGGGCGTGGCGTAGCACCAGAGGCTGCCCGTGGGCGCGATGTCGGTGAACCCGGCCTCGAGCGCCCAGGACAGCAGCCGTCGGCCCGCGTCGGGTTCGCCGCGGTTGGCGCGGGCCGCCTTCTCGTAGAGATCCAGCCACAGGTCCAGCGCGGGAAGCCTTGGATACCAGACGAATCCGGCGTAGTCGGCGTCGCGGGCCGCCACGACCCCGCCCGGCCGGCAGACGCGGCGCATCTCGCGCAGCGCGCCCACCGGGTCGGCGACGTGCTGCAGCACCTGATGGGCGTGGACGACGTCGAAGGTGTCGTCGGGAAAGTCGAGCCGGTGGACGTCGGCGGTGGCGAACGAGACGTTGGACAGGTTGCGCCGCTGCACCTCCGCGCGGGCCACCTCGAGGACCTCGCCGAACTGGTCGACAGCGGTGACCGGTCCGGGGGCGACCCGGGCGGCGAGGTCGCCGGTGATGGTCCCGGGCCCGCACCCGACGTCCAGCAGGGAAAGCCCCGGCTTCAGGTGCGGCAGCAGGTAGGCCGCGGAGTCGTCGGCCGTGCGCCGCTGGTGGCCGCGCAGCACCGACTCGTGGTGTCCGTGGGTGTAGTTGGCCCGAGGTTCGTCGCTCACCGTGCGCCCCCTAGTCGACCGGCACGTCGAGGATCGGCCGGTCGACGGCGGCGCCCGGTCCGTTGAAATGCCACCACTCACCGGAGTACACGCTCAGCCCGCCGTAGGTCATCGCGTTTCGCAGCTGGGCGCGGTTCGCCTGGGCCTCCGGGCTGACGCCCTGCGTGGCGAATGCGGTTGCCCGGGGGGTGAAGTCGTCGAAGTCGGTGCCCATGTCGGCCAGGCACACCCCGCCGGCATGACGGTCGGGCGGACATGGCTGCCCCGCGCTGGTGAACGTCACGTCGACCGAGCGCCCGGACTCGTGGCTGTGCGCGTAGGGCCCCGGCTGCGCGACCCACGCCGGATTGGGCACGACGTTGAACATCTTGACCTGCACGTCGTGGGGCCGGTAGCAGTCCCAGAACACCAGCACGTGTCCCTGGGGGCGCAGCGCCGCCGCGGCCGCGCCGAGGCCGGGCGCCATCGACTGGTGCACCAGGCACCGGGCGTCGGATGGATACAACTGCGTGTGGGTGAAGTTGTTCGTCGTCGCGTAGCGCAGGTCGACGACGGCGTCCGGCACGACGCTGCGGACGTCGACGAACCCCGCCGCGCGCGCCGCCGCGCTCACGGGCGGCACGTCCGGCCCGGCGGTGGCCCACGGAATCTGGCAAGCGCCGACCGCGAGCGCGACGGCGATCACCGGCCCGTGAAACCGCCGCAACCATGACATCCGACCATTGTTACGGGTCACCGCGCCGGGCCGTCACCCGATGTCGCCGTCCACGTAGCGCTGCAGGTTGGGAGCCAGCGCCGCCACCACCTCGTCGTCGGACATCGACGCGATCGGTTCGATCTGCCAGACGTACCGCACCATCCCCAGCCCGATCAGCTGGGTGGCGATCAGACCGCTGCGCCGCAGCCGCTCGTCCTCGTCGACCCCCAGGGTGGACTCACCGATCAGGCCGCGCTCGACGATCGCCCGCAGCTTGTCGCGGGTCTTGCTATCGTGCGCGGCGGTCAGCATCACCGCGCGCAGGACCGGGCCGATCTCCTCGTCGGCCCAGCTGGCCAGCATGTTGCGGATGAGCTGCC
Source organism: Mycobacterium sp. TH-M103 (assembly GCF_057473785.1). Classification (NCBI taxonomy): domain Bacteria; kingdom Bacillati; phylum Actinomycetota; class Actinomycetes; order Mycobacteriales; family Mycobacteriaceae; genus Mycobacterium; species Mycobacterium sp. TH-M103. The sequence continues at coordinate 6,302 of NZ_JBYCLG010000156.1, read as the reverse complement.
GTCCCAGGTCCGACGTCGGCGCCGCCCACGTCGCGACGACCGACTCGAGCCACTTCCGCGGCGGGTCGGTCGCGGCGTCGAGCAGGCCGTCCTTGGAGCCGAAGTAGTGGTAGATCAGCGCCGGGTCCACGTCCGCGGCGCGGGCGACGGCGCGGATCGCGGTGCCGGCCCAGCCGTGCTCGGCGAATTCGTCGCGCGCCGCCGCCAGGATGCGCGCGGCCAACACGCCGCGTTCGTCGCGCGGGCCCGGGGGGATCGCTCGCTTGGCCATCGCCACACCATACCGCGAAGTTTCATCTTGCGTTGAGACTAGTCTCAACGTAGCGTGAAACTATGACGAAGCTGAACGGCCCGCAAACCACCGGGCGCGATTACCGCAACCTCAGCGAACCGCGATACGGCTCCCGCAGCGACCTGAACACCGAGATCGCCGTGCGCGACGGCACCACGCTGCTCGCCGACGTCCACCGGCCCGACGCCGACGGCCGCTTGTCCCTATCCGCGCCAGATGCAGGACCTGGGCCACCCCGGCCGGATTCATCGAGGCCGGGGTGACGGACTTCTGGGTGCCACGCGGCTACGTGCACGTCATCGCAAACCTGCGCGGCACGGGCGACACGTTCGCCTTCTTCGACGCCCAGGAACGCCGCGACGTCCACGCCCGCGTGGAGTGGGTTGCCGCGCAACCGTGGTGAGACGGCAACGTCGCCATGATCGGCATCAGTTACTTCGCGATGACCCAACTCGAGGCGGCCGTCGAGCGGCAGCCCCATCTGAAGGCGATCTTCCCGCTGGCCGTGACGGCGGACCTCTATGAGGGCGCCACCACCACGGCCTGTTGAGCTCGTCGTTCATCACCCCGTTCCTGAGCGATGACGGGCCTGACCTCCGAGCGCAGCGAGAAGCTTTGGCGCAGCATGCCGGTCGGCCTGGCCCGGCGGGTACTGAAAAGCTCACGGATCCACAAGAAATTCGAAACCATGAACGGCGAGGCGGCGGTCACCATGCTGCGCCAACCGCTCAGGCTGCCGCACAATCCCCACCACTGGGACGAGCTGTGGCACGAGGCCGCGGTCCGGCACCCCGCCCGCGACGACTGGCGAGAGGAGCGAAACCTGTTGCCGCACCTGAAGAACATCGATATCCCGGCCTACCTGGGATGCGACTGGGAGAACGTGCCACTGCACCTGCCGTCCACCTTCGCCGCGTGGAACGCGCTGTCGGGCAACGATCGGGGGCGGATGGGAATGCTGGGCAGGTTCGGGCTGACCTGGCCACCGGGCGGGCGCGAATTCCTGGTGCTGGGCGCGGGCCTGGGCCGCGTCAGGGCCAGCGAGACCGACCCGCCGCCGATCCTCGCGTGGGACAGCGCACCGCTGGACGCGGACCTCGACGTGGCCGGCGACATCGAACTGCTCCTCATCGCCTCCGCGACGGCGATCGACGTCGCCTGTATGGCCACCCTGCAGGACGCGGGCCCCGACGGCGAGGTGTTGGAGGTGACCGCGGGCTGGCTGCGCGGCAGCATGCGCGAAGTCGACCAGGCGGCCAGCCCCCCGGGCGCCCCGGTGCTGCCGTGCCGCACCCCACCGGCGATCCCGTTGGGTGAGGACGTCGTCTATCGAATTCCGTTGGCGCCCAGGGCCGACGCTTCAAGTCGGGTCACCGCGTCTGGCTGGTGCTCGCCGGCGACGACCAGGACCCGTCAATACCGACGATCACGAACTTCCGCCACGCCAGCGTCGGCACCAGCAGCCTCAACACGGTCCGGTCGTCGTCGCGGCCGCTGATCCCGGTGCGAGGGTGGCCGACGGGGAGGTCTCACGACGATGTTCCCGATAACGGCATCTCTCCGCGCGAAGATGCGCACAATGATGACCGGGGTAGTCGGCAGACGGAAGCGAGAAACCCATGGCCGCCGACCCAGAGTGCGGCCGCTGTAAACGGCCGATCGAACCGGAATGGCTCGGCAGACGGCGCCGTATGCATTTACCTGGCCGCCGAATGCCCGCGACCCGGAGAGCACGCTCCGCCCAGTTAGCCGGCTTGCGCGCCGGTCATGACGGAGCGCGGCACTGTCACCACCCGGGGCGGAACCCCGTGTTCCGCGCCGCAATTGCCTGGATCAAAGACGGCTGCGCCGCAAGCCTTCCGACGTCCGGGACAGGCCAGACGACATAGGCGCCGACCACCGGGCGATCACCGGGACGGCCGTCCGTTGCCTTCTTACGTGCCAACTCAACTTCGTCGCCATCACGTCTCATGATGGGTGCCTTTCGCCCTTACTGCCGTGGGTCTGCATGCCCACTCGTTTGATGCTGCCCCGTCATCCCGCGGCGTGTAAAGGGCCGTAAGTCCCCAATGCCGCCGGCTTATGCGGCACCGCGGTTCGGCCAAGCCGTAGACTCCGCGCATGAAACACGGTTGGTCAACGCCGGGCCGCGCGGGCTGCCCGGCGCAGGGTCCCGCGCCGGGGTCGGCGCGGCCACTGGTGACAATCCGGTGATACCAAGGCGTTTCGTCGCCACCATCGCGGTGTTGGCGGCGTCGGTGGCGGGCTGCGGGTCCGCACGCGCGGCCGGTCCGCACCTCATCACGCTGACGTTGGTGCGGCACGCCCAGTCGGAGGGCAACGCCTCGGGCCTGATCGACACCTCGGTTCCCGGCCCGGAACTCACGCCGCGGGGCTGGTGCCAGGCGACGCTGGACGCGGGGCCGTTGAGCGCCCACCGCTACGACGGCGTCTACGCCTCCACCATGATCCGCACCCAGGAGACCGCCACACCGACGGCGCAGTCGCTGGGCGAACCGATCGACGTGCTGCCCGGCCTCCGCGAAATCGAGGCCGGTCAGTACGAGGGACAACCCGAGGCCGGCGTGGCGCAGACGTACCTGGCCGTCCCGTTGCGCTGGCTGCACGGTGACCGCAGCGCGCGGATCCCGGGCTCGATCGACGGCAACGAATTCAACGCCCGCTTCGGCGAGGCCGTCCAACGCATCTATGACAGCGGCGATGTGAACCCGGTCGCGTTCTCGCACGCCGCCGCGATCATGCTCTGGGTGCTGATGAACGTGCACAATCCCGACCGCTCGCTGCTGGCCGGCAATCCGCTGCCGAACCTGGGCCGCGTGGTGCTCACCGGAAACCCTTCCGCGGGATGGGATCTGACCGAGTGGGATGCCGATCCGCCACCGTGCTGACCGTGGCGTGAACGGCGGGGCCGTCAGCCACTGAAGCCGGGGGATGGAACCGTGGGCCGCTCGGCGATCCGCACGTCGCGCCCCGCGCCGGCACCGACGGTCGCGGCCTCCCCGCGCGCGAGGGCGACGGTCGCGACCAACACCAACGCCGCGCCCGTGGCCAGCACCAGCCAGCCGGTGCCGTCCGCGTGCAGCGTCTCGCCGAGCACGGTGACGCCGAGCATCCCGCCCACCAGCGGTTTGGCGACGATGATCGTCGGGAAGGACGCCGTCAGAGCGCCGGCGCGATACGCCGACTGGTGATAGATCATCCCGCCCACCCCGGCGAAAATCCACGCGTAGAGCTCCGGTGTGCGCAGCAGGTGACCGGCGTCGTGCTCGATCACGTCGACGACGCTCTTGGTCAGCACCGCGAACAGCCCCAACAACGAGCCGGCCACCGCCGCCAGCAGCACCGCCGCGACCGGGCGGTCCGACCAGGCCCGGGCGCCCATCAGGCACAGGACCACCACCGGACCCAGCACGGCGGCCACGATCAGCCAGGCCTGCATCGACGCCCGCTGCTGCCCGGCCGCCGGGTTGCCGACCGCGACGATCACCGCCAGCGCCCCGGCCAGCAACACCGCCCACATCCATTCCCGGCTGGTGATCCGATGACGGGACAACCTCGCATAGATGGGCAGCGCGAACAGCAGCGCCGTCACCTGCAGCGCGGTGACCAATATCACCGAACCCTTGTCTAGGGCCGCCGCGATCAGGCAGTAGCTCGCGATGTCACCCAGCCGCGCCACGGCCCCCGGCCGATGCCGCTCACATCTGCCTAGCGATTCATATGGGGCACCAATTCGATTTGCCCAGCGCACACACAATGTGCCGCTAGTACCGGCATAATCGAATATTACGGAGGCCCGACATACATAAACACGGAGAGGCGGAAATGCACGCGTCAGTATCGGTACATTCGCAGAGGGTTGCCGCATCAGTCCATTTAATAGGCGTGATGATCTACTGATTCTCGTATTCACGCATCCATATCGTGACGCCGCTGCCCGAGTTCTCCGCACAGGTTAGGCGCGGCCTGTGAATTCGATATGCGATGCCAAATAAAGCTTCCTCGACATTTGCCTGAAGCCGATATTCGGCGCTACATTGGGTTCTTACCGATTTATCCGGCCCGCTGTCGATTTCGGTACCACGAACCCGGAAGGGGATGACTCCCACGATGGAGACGCTTATCGATTACCTGGCGATGCGGGAAGCCAGGAAGCCCGAGCAGACACTCTTCCGGTTCGTCGACGTCGAAGGCCGCGAACTCGAGCACTACACCTACCAGGGCTTCGCCGAGCGGACCCGTGAGCTGGCCGCCTATCTGGCGACCGAGGCGGGGCTGCGGCCGGGAGAGCGGGCTCTGCTGGTCTATCCGCCGGGCCTGAAGATGGTGGCCGCGTTCTACGTGTGCGCGCGCATCGGGGTCATCGCGGTGCCCGTCAGCCCTCCCCTGCCCATGGCATTCGAGGCCGGGCTAGCCAAGCTCAGCTACATCGCCCGTGACTGCCGGGCCACGGCGGTGCTGTCGACCAAGCAGTTCGCGTACGACTACCGGATGATGCTCGGCCAGCGTGCGGGCGGCCTGCCCTGGCCGGACACCGAGCGGCTCCCCGAGCTGCCGTGGTTCGCGACGGACTGCACGCAGGACTTCGGCGGCGCACCCGTTCCGGACACGCCCGGACGGGTGCTGTTCCTGCAATACACCTCCGGTTCCACCAGTGACCCCAAGGGTGTGGTTGTCAGCCACGCCAATGTCATCGCCAACGCCTCGGCCTTCGCCGAGGAGGACTCGACGGCGGTCAGCTGGCTCCCGCAGCACCACGACATGGGCCTGATCTCTGCTTACCTGTTCGTGATGCTGCTCGGCGGGACCACGCACGCGATGTCCCCGGTCGACTTCCTCGCGCGGCCGTCGGCCTGGTTGCGGCTCATGAGCGAGGTGCGCGCGACCCACTCCCCGGCGCCGAACTTCGCCCTCGAGTACTGCCTGCGCGAGGACAAGCTGCCGGCGTCCGAGCTGGACGGAATCGACCTCAGTTGTCTGGACTGCGTGGTCGTCGGAGCTGAGCCGCTGCGCGCCAAGACTTTCGCCCGCTTCCGGGAGCGCTTTGCGCCCTATGGTCTACGGCCCGGGGCACTGACCGGCGCGTTCGGCATGGCCGAAAATACCCTGATCGTGTCCATCCGCGGCCGCCAGACCCTGGCGCTGAACAAGCGGGCGCTGGGGAAGAATGTCGCTCGGATCGAAAAGGCCCTGCCCGACAACAACAATCAGGCCCAGGTGGTCAGCTGCGGCAAGCCAACCACCGGTAACCTGGTCCGCATCGTCGACCCGGACACCGGACGGGCGCTGCGCGACGGCCGCGTCGGCGAGATCTGGGTGGACGGTGCGTCCAAGGGCGGCGGCTACTGGAATCGCCCCGAGCTCACCGCGGAGGCCTTCGAAGCCCGCATCGCCGGCGACGATCCGCGGTGCTATCTGCGCACCGGTGACCTCGGCTTCCTTTACGAGGGAGAGCTTTTCGTCTGCGGGCGCAGCAAGGACCTGATCATCGTCCGCGGCGTCAACTGCTACCCCTCCGACATCGAGGCGATCGTGGAGCGGTCGGCCGAACAGATCCGCAACGGTTGCGTCGCCGCCTTCTCCGTCGAGCGGGACCACTCCGAAGCCCTGGTGGTGGTGGCCGAGGTGCGCGACGAGCGCTACCTGCCGGACGGCAGGATGCTGGCACGCGCCATCCGCAGGCACGGCCACATCGATCCGCACACGATCGTGTTCGCACCCCCGCGCAGCATCCCCAAGACCACCTCGGGAAAGATCCGGCGTGCGCACACCCGCAAACTCTGGCTGGACGGCGCGCTGCCCACGGTGGCGAGCTACACCCACCGGCGGTCCCGCGAGGGCCTGGACACCGGGGCCGGCCCGCTGGAGCGCTTCCGCGATCTGATCGAGAGTTACGACCTCACCGGGCAGGAGGAGTGCTCCTTCGCCGACCTCGGCATCGACTCGCTGGCGTTGGCCGAGCTGCGCGGGGACCTGCAGGCCCTGCTCG
>NZ_JBYCLG010000155.1:0-34014 GCF_057473785.1 Mycobacterium sp. TH-M103 | reverse complement strand
CCACTGCCACGGCAGGTGCAAATCCTTCACCAGGAACGACGCGACGACCATCCGCAGCCGGTTGTGCATGAAGCCGGTCTCGCGCAGCTGGCGCATTCCGGCGTCGACGAACGGAAACCCGGTCTCGCCCGCCTTCCACGCCTCGAAGCGGCGTTTCGCCGCGATCCCGCTGTCCGTCCGGATGCCGTCGAAATCGCCGTTCCAGTTGCTCCAGGCGCTGGCCGGCCACTGGTACAGCACGTCGGCGTAGAAGTCGCGGAATGCCAACTCCCGCAGGTACGCCTGCGCTCCGCTGCCCCGCAGGTCGAGGTCGGCGGCCAGGGTGCGCGGATGGATGGTGCCGAACTTCAGGTGTGCCGACATCCGGCTGGTGCCATTGAGGTCGGGCCGGTTGCGGTCCTTGGCGTAACGCCGCAGCCCGTCCGCGACGAACGCCTCCCACTCCACCAGGGCCGCGCGTTCCCCGGCGGCGAGGTCGAGCGCGGCGCCCGGGTCGGGGATCTCGCACTGCTCGATACCCACGTTCGCCGCATCGATCCAGCGCGCCGGCTCGGCGCCGGAACGGGCGGGTCCCCACCAACCGACGTCGCGCCACCGATGGAAGAACGGCGTGAAAACCCGGTAGGGGCTGCCGTCGGGCTTGGTGACCCGTCCCGGCGACACCAGGTACGGCGAGCCCGTGGCCACCAGTGGCACCGGGTCCAGGGCCGCGCGGACCCGCTCGTCGCGGCGCCGCCCGAACGGTGCGAAGTCCTCCGAGATGTGCACGGCCGTCGCGCCGATCTCTCCGGCGATCCGGGGGATCCGTTCCTCGGGCCGTCCGCGGGTGACCAGCAACCGGCCGTCCAGGTCCTCGCGCAGTCGGCGTAGGGAGTCGCCCAGGAACTGCAGGCGGCGCCGCCCCGACGACGCCTCCAGTCGCGGATCGAGCACGAAACAGGCGAGCACCTCGCCGTCGTCGGCCGCCGCGGCGGCCAGCGCCGGGTGGTCAGACAGTCGCAGGTCGCGGCGAAACCAGAACAGTTTCGGCATCTTTCGGCGCGCCGCTCAGCGGTTGAGTCGCCAGATGTGGGTGGCCAGCACGGTGGCGAAGGTGCACCACAGCGGGTAGGGCGCCAGCGCCAGCCCGGCCCGGGGGTCGGCCTGCGCGGCACGCCGGGCCAGGTCGGCGCTGCTGGCCGCCAGGACCGCGGCGCCCACGGCGGACGCGCCGAGTTTGTGGTACCGGAAGAACAGCCAGCTCCAGCCGGCGTTGGCGTCAGGTTGACGCCGAGCGCGGCGGCGTAGGCGCGCGCCTCCTCGTGCTGTCCGGCCGCGCGGAACCGGTCGATCACCACCGCGGACGTGGCCGCGATGTCGGCGTAGAGGCTGGTCCACACCACCGGGAACGCGACCCCGGGCGGCTGGTAGCGCGGCTTGCGCAGCCGCGAGTACCACGCGGGTACCCGGTTCGGGCTGGCGACGCTCCCGGTGCCGGCGGCGGCGGCGACGGCCAGCGAGGTGCCGGCCAGTATCGACTTGTTCATGCTGTGCTCCGTTCTTGTTGGGGTGCAACGCTTTCGGTACGGACGGGATCGGCGGGCCACCAGATGCGCGCACCGGCTAGGGCGAACAGCGCGGGGATGACCAGGGTGCGCACGACGAACGTGTCGAGCAGGATTCCCAGGCCGACGATGATGCCCAGCTGCGTCAGCACGATCAACGGCAGCACCCCCAGCACGCTGAAGACCGCCGCCAGAACGATTCCCGCGCTGGTGATCACGCCACCGGTGGCCGCCACCGCGCGGACCATGCCGTCGCGAGCGCCGTGCCGCGCGGCCTCCTCGCGGGCGCGGGTGACCAGGAAGATGGTGTAGTCGACGCCCAGGGCGGCCAGGAACAGGAACGCGAACAGCGGCGTGCTGTTGTCCAGCGCCGGGAACCCGAAGACGTGGCTGCTGGACCAGCCGCCGGCGCCGAGCGCGGCCAGGGCGCCCAGGATCGTCGCGCCCAGCAGGATCGGCGGTGCGAGCACCGAGCGCAGCAGCGCGTACAACACCGCCAGGATCACGGCCAGGATCGCCGGGACGAGCACCCGGCGGTCGCGGGTGGCGGCGTCGCGAACATCGAGGGCCTGCGCGTCGGCCCCGCCCACCAGCGCGCCTGGGTCGGCCTCCTTCGTCGAATGCCGCAGCGCCGCAACGGTTTCGAAGGCACGATCGGATGAGGGCGGAGCGTCGGTCACCACCGACCACTCGGTCAGCCCCGAGGGTGACCGGCCCGACTCGGTCGCCGAGACGACCCCGGGGGTCGAGTCGATGGCGCGCTGCACGCGCGGCGCCCGCGTGGTGGGCGCGACGACCAGGGTCGGGTTGACCAGGCCGGCCGGGAAGTGCGCGGCCACGACGTCGTAGCCGGCCACCGAGTCCGCCCGGACCCGGAACTGCTCGGTCTGGGACAACCCGATCCGGGTGCCCAGCAGTCCCGTGGCCAGGGCCGCCAGCGCCGTGATCGCGACCGCGGCGACCACGGCGGGACGCCGGTCGACCCACTGCGCCACCCGCAGCCAGGGGCCCGACTCGCGGGCGTGGCCCGCCGGCCGCGGAACGAAGGGCCAGAACAGTCGCCGTCCGCACAGCGCGAGCACCGGCGGCAGCACCACGAGCACGGAGACCGCGGCGACGAGCAGGCCGCACGCTGCCAGCGCACCCAGGCTGCGGGTGCTGGGGGTGGACGCGCAGAGCAGCGTCAGCAACGCCAGCACCACCGTGGCGTTGCTGGCCACGATGGCCGGCCCGGCCCTGCGTACCGCGCGGCGCAGCGCTTCCCGGTGATCCGGGTGCGCGCTTCGGCGCCGGAGTTCCTGGCGGTAGCGCGAAATCAGCAACAGCGCGTAGTTGGTGCCCGCCCCGAACACCAGCACGCTGGTGATCCCGGCGGTCGAGCCGTCGAAGCTGAGCCCGGTCAGCCTCGCCACCGCGGTGCCCACCGCCGTGGCGACCCGATCGGCGAATCCGATCACCAGCAGCGGGGCCAGCCACAGCACCGGCGAGCGGTAGGTGGCGACCAGCAGCACGGCGACCACCGCCGCGGTCACCGCCAGCAGGGTGACGTTGGCGTCGGTGAACGCGTTGGCGATGTCGGCGCCGAACGCCGGGCCCCCGGTGACATGGGCCCGCAGGCCGGCCGGCAGGCCGTCGCGGGCGGCGGCACGTGCGGCGGCGACCTGTTTGTCCAACTCCAGGCCCGACAGGTCGGCGCTCACCGGCGCCACTGCGAGGGCCGCCCTGCCGTCGGCCGACACCATCGGCGGCGCGGCTGCGGCGGGCGCGCCGGGCCCGGTGGCCGCCCGCATCCGCGCGCCGGCCGCCCGGGCCGCCGAGACGTCGGCGGCGTCCAGCGGTGCCCCGTCGGCGCGGGTGACGACGAGGATCAGCGGCACCCGGTCACCGCACGGGAACTGGCGGGCCAGGGCGGCGACTCGCGCGGAGTCGGAGGCGGCCGGCACCGACTGCGGTGCCCGGCCCGCCGCGGCGTTGCCGCCGACGAGCACCATCACGCCGACGCCCAGCAGCACCGCGGCCAGCCCGGGCAGCCACGATCGCCGGCGCGTCACCGTGGCCGCCACTGCGTCCCAGCCCGAGAGTTTCATTAACTTAAACATTAATCCAATTAACGACTAGTCGTGGTCGCTGTACGCTGGCATTCTGATGAACCCGGATCGGAGTGCCCCGGAGCGGATGGGACTCGAAGCGCTGATCGCGGCCGACGCGCGCGCTCTTGCGGCCGAATCCGACCAGTTGGGGCGGGTTTTCGCGGCCTCCCACCAGGTGCACCCCAGCGATTTCCGCGCCCTGGTGCACATACTGGTGGCCGAGAGCGAGGGCGCCCCGCTGACGTCGGGAGAGCTGCGGGACAAAATGCGTCTGTCCGCGGCTGCCATCACCTACCTCGTCGAGCGGATGATCAACTCCGGTCACCTGCGGCGCGAATCCGACCCCTCCGACCGCCGCAAGGTCATCCTGCGGTACTCGGGCGAACACAGGGACATCGCCGAGGCTTTCTTCACCCCGCTGGCCGCGCATACCTACGCCGCCATGGCCGACCTGCCCGACGACGACCTGATCGCCGGGCACCGGGTGTTGACCGCGCTTATCATGGCGATGCGACGGTTCCTCGACGACCTGGAAGTCGCGCGCGCCGACTTGGGTGTCACATGAGGATGGATCGGGGCGAGATGACCACGCGCAAGCGCCGCCACATCGACGTGTGCCTCGACGGCGACGTCGACTACCGGGGCGTCACGACGGGGTTGGAGCGTTACCGCCTGCCCTATAACGCGCTGACCCAGACCAATCTCGACGATATCGACCTTTCCACCGAGTTCCTCGGCGCGCCGTTGCGGGCGCCCGTGCTGGTCGGCGCCATGACCGGCGGCGCCGAGCTGTCTGCAACCATCAACCGTAATCTGGCCACCGCCGCACAGCGACTTGGCATCGGCATGATGCTCGGCTCGCAGCGCGTGATGCTCGACAGCGTGTTGGGGGAGGCCGCCGCCTCCAGCTTCGCCGTGCGCGACGTGGCGCCCGACGTGCTGTTGTTCGGCAACATCGGCCTGGCCCAGCTGACCAAGGACGCGGTGCCCGACATCGTCCGGGCCCTGCACCGTGTCGGAGCCAATGCGCTTGCGGTGCATACCAATCCGCTTCAGGAGGCCGTCCAGCGGGGCGGCGACACCGATTTCTCCGGGTCGCTTGACCGCCTGCACGACCTGAGCGACCTGCTGGGCTATCCGGTGCTGCTCAAGGAGGTCGGCCACGGCCTCGGCGGAGCGGCGGTCGCCGATCTGTTGCGGCTCTCGGGTGCGCCGCCGGTGGCCGCCATCGACGTGGCCGGCGCCGGCGGCACGTCGTGGTCGCGCGTCGAGCAGCTGGTCCGCTACGGCGAACTGCGCTACCCGGACCTGGCCGACTGGGGCATACCCACCGCGCAGGCGATCCGGGAGGTGCGCGCCGCCCTGCCGGACATCCCGCTGGTGGCCTCGGGCGGTATCCGCAGCGGCATGGACGCGGCCAAGTCGCTGATCCTGGGTGCCGACGTGGTGGCGATCGCGCGCCCGCTGCTACCCGCGGCGATCGAGTCCGCGGACGCGGCGACGGCGTGGCTGCAGCGGTTCATCGACGAGCTGCGGGTGTGCCTGCACGGCTGCGGCGCACCGGATCTGCGGGCCCTGCGTTCCGTCTGCCTGACCGACACCTGACGGCGGGAACGCGCATGGCGGTGATTCTGGCGTACGGGTCCCCCGCACTGGGGCACCTGTACCCGATGGGAGCCCTGCTGCGGGAGCTGGCCGGCCGCGGCCACGCGGTGCACCTGCGCACCCTGGCCGCCGACGTCGACGCCATGGGCAGGCTCGGGATACACACCGAGGCCGTAGACCCGCGGATCGAGGCCATCACGGGGCGGGATTGGCTGGCGCGCAACGCCTTGGACGTCCTGCGGGAAACGATCGACGTCCTGTGCCGGCGTGCAGTCATCGAAGTCGAGGACCTGCGCCGCGGGATCGAGAGGCTGCGGCCCGACGCGGTCATCGTCGACGCCAACTGCTGGGGGGCGATGTCGCTGGCCGAAGCCACCGGTGTTCCCTGGCTGGTGTTCTCGCCGTTCACCCCCTACCTGCGCTCGCGCAGTGCTCCGCCGTTCGGCCCCGGCCTGCGGCCGCTGCCCGGTGTCCTGGGTGCGGTCCGCGACGCGTCGATGCGCCCGTTCGTGACCCACCTCTTCGACCGCCGGGTCATGCCGCGGGTCAACGCAGTCCGCGCGGATCTCGGTGTGCCGGCGGTCGACTCGGTGGACGCGTTGATGCGCCGCGCCCCGCTGCTGTTGGCCGTCGGCGGCGAGCCCTTCGAGTATCCCCACCCCGACTGGGGTGATGCCGTGCACTTCATCGGCGCCTGTGAGTTCGAGCCGGCCCCGGTGGCCGTACCGGACTGGATGGCCGCCGTCGACCGCCCGGTCGTGCTGGTCACCACGTCCTCGATCGCCCAGGCCGACTCCCGGCTCGGCCGTATCGCCCTGCAGGCGCTGGCCGACGAGCCGGTGCACGTGGTCGCCACCTTTCCCGCCGGCGTGCCCCCCGCGCTGCCGCAGCCGCCCAACGCGACGGTGTGCCGGTTTGTGAATCACGGTGTGGTCCTTGACCGCGCGGTCTGCGCCGTCACCCATGGGGGCATGGGCACGACCGTCAAGGCCCTCGATCGCGGCATCCCGGTCTGCGTGGTGCCCTTCGGCCGCGACCAGGCCGAGGTCGCGCGCCGCGTGCAGGTGGCCGGCTGCGGCGTCCGCCTGCCGGCGAAGAGGCTGACTGCCGCCCGGCTGCGGGAGGCGGTGCGCACGGCGATCGCGATGGCCGACGGCGCGCGCCGGGTGGCGGCCGGCTTCGCCGCGACCGGCGGTGTGGCGCGCGGCGCGGACCTAATCGAAAAGCGCTTGCTACAGGGGGTTTCGCCGGGGCTACCGCGGGTTGACCTGCCGCCGGCGCGGGGCCGCAGCGTGTCGCCCGATGTCGGCTGACCGTCGGCCGGGCTCGGGGGCGAGCTCGTCCTGGAAATTGCCCATCGCTTCGATCATCGCCGTGAAGACCCGGTGGGCGGCGCGCAGGTCGTCGTCGCTCAGATCGGCCATCGCGGCGGACAGATGCTTGCCGAGCGGCGTGAAGAACTCGCGCGCGAGTTCCATGCCGCCATTCTCGTAGCGCAGCAGCCACTTGCGGCGGTCGTCGGGGTCGGGTTCGCGCCGGATGTGACCCGACTCGATCATCCGGTCGACGAGATAGGTGATCGCCGCGGGCGAGACGTCCATCCGCTGACCCAGCTGCGCCAGCGTCAGCGGTTTTCCGGCGGTCTCGGAGACCATGATGTGCAGCAGGGCGTGAAAGTCGTTGCTGTTCACCTCGTTGGTCCGGGCGAAGTGCCGGCCGATGCGGTCGGATTGCGCCGTGATCTCCCGCATGTCGGCCGAAAGCTGCTTTTCCAGCTCGGTCCGGCCGGGCGGTGGGTTCTGTGCGCGGCGCTTGGTCACCTACCCGCATCCTTCATCAGAAGTACCAGGGTATCGGCGCAGTCGTCGAAAGACCTAATGCGCCCCGCCGTGTGGCGGAAGTCGGCTGCCGGCGCCCCGCGGCCTGGCCTTCGCCGCGGCCACGGCGATCCAGGAGGTGGCGGCCGCGGCGAAGGCCAGGGCCTGGGCGGCTTCGGTGCGGCCCGCCGGGTAGCACACGCCCGCGACGTAGCGGTCGATGAACCCGCCCTCAGGCAGCGGAGCCATCCGCGCCCGGTCCCGGGCCCACCGTTCCAGCCGCGTCAGCGGGCACGACCACCCGAGCGCCACGACGCCGGCGCCCCAGCAGACCGTTGCCACGTGCAGCCAGATGGTGCGCGGCCAGCGCAACGCCAGGAAGCCGCCGCTGGGCAGGTAGATCAGGTACCCGAGGTGTGCGCCGACGGTGGCGGCCACCACCGCGGCATGCGGGTTCTTCATCGAGCGCCCGTGCGCACCCGGTAGCGGCGTTCGGCGTAGGCCAGGTCGTCGCGCCACAGCCGGGTGGCGGCATAGCGCATCAGCGGCGTGACCAGCGGGGCGGCGCGGCGTGCGGCCGCGAACCCGGGGCGTTGCGACGTCGCGACGGTGGCCTCGACCACGGCGACACCGGGGCGCCCGTCCGGGCCGGGACCGGTTGGGGTGGCGTGGGTTTCGACGACGCTTCCGGTTCCCTCGCCCTCGACGATGCGCATCAGCACGGTGCGCGCCTCCGGGGTGGTGAACTCCGCGATCACCGGCACCCCGAACCGGCCCATCCGGAAGGTGACCGACACCAGGAAGCGGTCGTCCTCCTCGGTCGGGGTGGCGAGCACCTCGAGCCGGGTGAACGAATACGGGTGAAACCATGCACCGTGCCACGGGTCGAGCCGGTTGGCGATGACGTCGCAGGGTTCGCAGCTGCCGTCCAGGCGGGTGACGGCCGCCAGCGTGCCCCCGGCCGGTCTGAGCGGGATCACCGGCGCGTCGAGCGGCGCCTCGCCGCCGACGGCATCGAGCCGCACCCACGCCAGCACGCCGTCGTCGTGAGCGGGCAAAGGCCGCCAACCGAACTCGCAGCGCTCGCCGTCGAGGGCCAGACCGTGCCAGCGACAGAACAAGACACCGTCGCGCACGATCCCGGTGGCGAGATCGGCCCCCAGGTGCGGGCAACCGGCGGGACCGACCCGCAGCAGGCCCCGCCGGTCGCGCCAGGCGACCAGTTCCACCCCGCCGACCCGGGCGCCCAGCGGCCGGCCGGCGCCCACGTCGCGGCTGGCCGCGAACACGAACCAGTTGCCGGTCGGCCTGCGCTTCGACCGCGCCAGCGCGGCGTCGATGACGTCCGGCCTGGCCTCGCGGTAGGTGGGTTCCTGCTTCGTCCACGCCACCCGCGGAACCATCTGCAGCGGCCAGTCTTTGGGCCAGCGCCCACGCAGGCGGTCGGCGGCGCTCACGGTCGGCGCTCCCGGCCGGTGGCCAGCCGGCGCAGCACCGCCGACCGCCCGCGGGTGGGAACGGTGCACAGCGGGTGACCGGCGAGCCCCCACCTCCCCAGCAGGTGGTTGGCGGCCAGCCAGCCCGAGGTGGCCGCACGCTCCATCAGCGCCACCGGCAGGTCGACGCGGATGCCGTCACCGGCCAGCACCAGCCCCGGCTGCGGCGTGACCACCGCCGGACGGCATTGGTGGGTGCCAGGGGCGAACAGCGGGCAGTCGCTTCGCCGGAGCACCCGCTCGTGGCGCACCCGGGCCGCCGCGGTTTCCGGGTAGAGGGCGTGCAGTTGGTCGAGGGCGCCGGCCGTGGATTCCGAGCGCGCGGCATACGAGTGCAGTTCGACCACGGAGCCGCGATTGCGGCGGGCCCAGTCGGTTGCCTCGCGTTCGTAGCGCTCCAGCACGCTGATGTTGTCGAGCGGCTCGTGACCGGCGGTGCCGAGAAAGGCGGGGCGATCGGCGTCGACGGGCCGGTCCAGCCAGAGCCGGTGCACCAGGAACGGCGGCGCCGTGCGCAGCCCGCCGACCCGGGAGCGCCACGGCTCGTCGCCCAGGCCCGGTGAGGCGTGCACGACCTGCTGCAGGCCGTGCACGTCCAGGGCCAGCACCACGGCGTCGGCTTCCAGTCGCTCGCCGGCCGCGGTGTGCACGTGAAAACCTTGGGCCGCGGCGGGTTCCACGCGCGAGACTTGGTCGCCAAGGTGCACCCGGACACCCTGGCCGCCCAGGTGTGCGGCCAGCGGATCCCACAGGGCCGCATCGAAGTTCGCGTTAGCTACGTCGAAGATCAGGCCCTCGCTGGAGCCGAGGAAGTAGATGTGGAACATCGTCGCCAGCTCGGCGGCCGACAGCTGTGCCGGTTCGGCGAAGAAGCTGCGCGAGAACACCTCGAACGCGAGGTGCCGCGCCGACTCGGGGAAGTTGATGTCTTTGAGGAAGGTGTCGGCGTCGACGTGGTCGAGCCGCTGGTAGATCTCGGGCACCGACACCGCCGCCAGCGGCGCGGCGGCGCGCACGTCGAGGCGCGCCAGGTCGGCGAGCCGGAACGTCGGGCTGCGCAACGCGAACGCCAGTGCGTTCCACGGCGGGAGCTGCGGCAGCCCGCGAAACGTGTCCCGCCGGCCGGCGCCGTCGATGAGGGGGTAGTCCTCGACGGGGGTGAGCATGCGCAGCTTCGGGTCGACGCGGCGCAGCAGGGCCCGCAGGTTGTAGTACTGGCGGAAGAAGGCGTGGAACCCGCGGTTCATCGGCAGCCCGGCGCCCTCGGCGTCGTGTTCGGTCCAGCCGCCGACCCGCCCGCCCAGGTACTCCTGGCGTTCGACGAGGTCCACGGCGACCCCCCGTTCGGCCAGCCCGGTGGCGGCCGTCAGCCCGGCGATGCCCGCGCCCACGACGACGGCGCGGGGCCGCGACGGCAGCCCGCTCGCGTCGGGCAGCCCGGGCCGGGCGGGATGGATCTGGCGGCGGCGGTCGGTCATCGTTTCGCGTCCTCCGGTGGCGCGTATCCCAGGAAGGTGTGCACGACGTCGCGTTCCCAGCCCGGCATGGTCTGGCTGTCCACGTCGGTGAACCCGGCCTCGAGCATCCGGCGGCGGAAGCGCGCCGCACCGTCGAAGGCCAGCACGCTGCGCCACAGGTGCCGGTACAGCGTGGTGTCGCGGGTGCGCCACCAGCCCGACGGGATGATGATGCCCCAGCACACCGCGTGCCAGATCCTGGTCGCGGCGCGCGAGTCGCGCACCGAGTACTCGTGCACCGCCAGGGTCCCGCCGGGGCGCAGCAGCGCCCGAAACGCCCGCAGCTGGCCGTCCGGGTCGGCGAGGTTGCGCAGCAGGTAGGCGGCCAGGATGCCGTCGAACGGCCCCCGGACCTCACCGTGCGCGGCGAGGTCCTCGATGCGCGAGTGCACGAACCGCACCGACGGCGGCCACGGCTTGGCGCGCGCCGCCTCCAGCATGCCGCCGGCGGCGTCGACGGCGACGATCTCGGCCTCGGGGGCCACCGACAGCAGCGCGGCCGTCGACGCGCCGGTGCCGCAGCCCGCATCGAGCAGCCGTAAACCCTTGCCGCGACCGGGAATTCGCATGCGTTCCGCCGACCGCCGCAGGTTGGCGTGGTAGCCCGGGTTGGCGCCGACCAGCCGGTCGTAGGCGGCGGCGCCGACGTCGAAGGCGCCGGGCACCTCACCGCGCGGCAGGCCCGCCCTAGCGACGCGCACGTCGGCCCTCCCACAGCATCAGCACCGCGGTGACCAGCGCGAAGCCGAACAGGAAATCCTCGACCGGGATGTCGAACGGGAACCGTACGCCGCTGGTCTGGCGCTGGTCGTAGATCACGATCGGTGCGCTGCGCTTGGTCAGCCAGCCGTCGACCGGCACCTGGAAGCCGAGCACGATCAGCATCGACAGCCAGTAGGCGGGCCGCCGGAAGAGCCCGGTGTGCAGCAGCCCGAACTCCAGCGCCACGACGAGGAACACGGCCAGCACGGCCGGCAGGGTGTAGCCCAGGCCGGTCATCGCCGCCTGGCCCGGTCGAGGATCGTGGTGACCGCGTTGTAGGTCAGCAACGCGCACAGCGGGATCACCACGAAGAACAGCGCCTCCTCCAGGGGAACCCGGAACGGGAGGTGGACGCCGCTGATGTAGCACGGGTTGTACGTCCACACCCCGGCGGCGATCGCGACCGCGTCCCAGACCAGGAACACCGCGGCGACCGGGGCCACCGCACGTACGACCCGCCGGGGCCGGCGGTAGACGCCGGCGCCGAAGAACTCCAGCGGCGCCGTGATCGCCAGGCACAGCCCCAGCACGATCAGGTATTGCCAGCCCTCGCTCATGCCGCACCGGGCTTGCGGTGCTCGGGGGGGGCCAGCCGCGCGCGCCACGACCGCAGCAGCCCGCCGCCGGCGACCTGCAGCCGTCGCGAGATGCCGACGGTGGCGCGCCGGCCGAACACCGAGAAATCACTGCTCTCAATGCAGTCGAGTATCTCAGAGTAGAGCGTCAGTGCGGTGGCGACACAGGGCCGGGAACGCGGTTGCAGCAGCGCGATGCCCTCGGCGGCGAACCGGTAGATGTCGCGGGTGACGTCGTGCTGGGCCGCCAGTGCCGCGCGCACCCGGGGGTCGGTGCGGTGGTGGTCGTGACACCACGTCAGCAGCTCGCGGTCGACGCCGTGGGCGGCGAGTTCGTCGGCGGGCAGGTAGACCCGGCCGCGCCGCAGGTCCTCGTCGACGTCGCGCAGAAAGTTGGTGAGCTGGAAGGCGCGCCCCAGCGCGGCCGCGTACGGGGCCGCCTCGTCGCTGGAAACCACCGTGCCGAGCACCGGAAGCATCTGCAGCCCAATGACTTCCGCCGAGCCGCGCATGTACCGGTCCAGCGCGGCCCGGTCGGGATAATCGGTGACGGACAGATCCATCCGCATCGAGGCGAGAAAGTCCTCGAACAGGTCTGCGGCAATTCCGTAACGTCGCACGGTGTCGTCGGCCGCGGCCAGCACGGGCTCCTCACGAAGGTCGCCGCCGGCGAAGAAACGATCGGAGAGCCGCTGGAGGCTTTCCGCGCGCGCGGCGACGTCCACGGACGGGTCGAGGTCGTCGAGGATGTCGTCGGCGTGGCGGGCGAAGCCGTACAGCGCGTGTACCGCCGGGCGCTGGTCCGGGGCGAGCAACCGGGTGGCCAGGAAGTAGGTGCGACCGTGCTCGGCCGCGATCTGGCGGCACCGGCGGTACGCCGCACGCAACCCCGGGTCGGTGATTCCCGCGGCGTCGAGTTCGGTGCGGATCATGGTCGCCGCGCTTTCAGGTCGAAACGTCTCGCCGGCCGCCCGGAGGTGCCGGTGATGCGGTCGGCGGCCAGCCGGCCCGAGATCAGCGTAGTGGGCACCCCCACGCCGGGCACGGTCGACGAGCCGGCGAGCACCGCGTTCTCGATGCCGCGCACGGTGTTGGCCGGCCGGAACGGCCCGGTCTGGGCGAACGTGTGGGCCAGCGCGAAGGGGGTGCCGGCCGCCATGCCCTGGTGGGCCCAGTCCGCGGGGGTATCGACGTGCAGCACCTCGGCGTCCGCGCGCAGGCCCGGCAGCAGCCTGTCCTGCACGATGTCGAGCAGGGTGTCCGCGTAGCGCTCGCCGGTGGCCGCCCAGTCGATACCGCCGCGCGACAGGTTCGGTGCCGGCGCCAGCACGTAGAGCAGGTCGCGACCGTCGGGGGCCAGGGCCGGGTCGCTTGCCGTCGGCCGGGTGACCAGCAGCGAGGGGTCCGTCATGAGCCGGCCGTCGCGGATGATGTCGGTGAAGGTCTGCTCCCAGGCGCTGCCGAACAGGATGGTGTGGTGCGCCGGCGGCGGTGCGGTGGCGGCGCGGCAGCCGACGTGCAGCACCACCGCCGACGGCGCGGCGCGCAGCCCGAGCGGCCGGCGCGGCCGGTGGCCCAGCAGCGCGTAGGTCTGCGGCAACTCGGTGGTCAGCACGGCCGCGTCGCAGGCGATGCGCTCGCCCTGCGCGGTGTGGACCGCGGTGACCCGGTCGACGGTGCGGTCCAGCGCGGTGACGGCCGTGCCGTAGCGGAACCGCACCCCGGCGTCGGCGGCCGCCGCGGCCAGCGCGTCGGGCAGGGCCCGCACCCCGCCGCGGGGGAAGAACACCCCGGCGACCGTGTCCATGTAGGCGATCACCGCATAGACCGCCAGGGCCTGCTGCGGCGCGACCCCGGCGTAGAGCGACTGGAAGGTGAACACCCGCCGCAGGCGCGGATCGCTGATGTGGCGCTTGACCATCGTGTCCCAGCGGCGGAACCCGCCGATCGCCGCGAGCCGGGCCAGCCGGCCGTTGAGCAGCGACAGCGGGGAGTCGAAGTTCGCGGAGATGAAGCCGTCGAACTCGGTGCGGTACAGCCGGTCCAGCCAGTCCCGCAGCCGAAGGTAGCCCGCGGCCTGTTGCGGCCCGGCGAATTCCCGCACCGCGGCGGTCATGCGGTCGGCGTCGGTGTGCACGTCGATCGCACCGCCGTCGGCGAACATCGCCCGGTACGCCGGGTCCACCGGCCGCAGATCGAGCCGCTGCGAACGGTTTTCGCCGACCGCGGCGAAGACCTCGTCGATGATGTCGGGCATCGTGATCACCGTGGGCCCGGTGTCGATGCGGTAGCCGGCGACGTCGCGCCGCCCGGCCCGCCCGCCCGGCCAGGGCTGCTGCTCGACCACCGTTACCTCGCGGCCGCGGCCGGCCAGGTGCAGCGCCGCGGACAGCCCGGCGAATCCGGCGCCGACGACCACGACGTGGTCGGTGCGCCCCCGTATCGTGCGCATCAGTTTGAGCCTCTCATGCCGCCCGCCGCGTGCACACACCGGCCATGTCGACCAGCGCGCCCCGGATTTCGCCGCCGATCCCGCTGCGGTCCAGGGCTTTCCGCGCCGCGGCGACACGCTCGGCGATCAGTTGCTCGATCCACTGCACCGCACCGGTGGACAGGATCAGGGTGCGCCAGTGGTCGACGGCGGCCGCGTCGAGCCGGTCGTCGTCCATCAGCTCCCGGAACTGGCGGCGCGTCGACGCGTCGGCCAGCTGGTGGGCGGCGACCACCACGCTGGTGGCCTTGCGTTCCAGCAGGTCCCCGCCGCTGGGTTTGCCCGTCACGGCGGGGCTCCCGAACACGCCGAGGATGTCATCGCGCAGCTGGAACGCCTCGCCGACGGCGCAGCCGTAGTCGCCCAGTCCGCCCAGCACGCGCTCGCCGCAGCCGGCCATCGCGGCGCCGATCTCCAGCGGGCGGCGCACGGTGTAGTTACCCGACTTGAGCCTGGCCACGGCCAGCACCGACTCCATCGTGGGCAGGTCGCGCACGTCGTTCGCCAGGTCGGCGAATTGGCCCACGGCCAGTTCGCTGCGCATGGCGTCGTAGCGCGGCCAGGCCCGCTGCAGCTGGTCGGGCGCCAGCCCGCTGTCGCGCAGCATCTGTTCGGCCCAGATCAGGCACAGGTCGCCGAGCAGGACCGCGGCCGATTCCCCGAAGCGGCGCGACGAGCCGGACAGCCCGCGCCCGCGATGCCAGTCGGCGAACTGGACGTGCGCAGCGGGCCGGCCCCGCCGGGACGCCGAGTCGTCCATCACGTCGTCCTGCAGCAGGGCGAACGCGTGCAACAACTCCAGGCTGCCGGCCGCCCACAGGGCCGCGTCGCTCGCCGGTGCGCCGCACAGCCAGCCCAGGTATATGAACGTCGAGCGCAGGCATTTGCCGCCGTCGAGGAACTCCAGCAGGATCTCGCCGGCCACGTCGACGCCGGCCGAGCCCAGCTCCTCGTCGCACCGATCGGTGACGAAGTCGGTGACCGCGGTGAGCACCGCACGCCGCAGCCAGGCCCGCCAGGAGTCCAGCTGGGTGATGTCGGGTGGTGCGGCCACGCCGTCGGCGGGAACTTCGCTGCGCAAAGGCCGTGGACAAGCGCCCACGGCCCCCACCGAAGCACCTGCGGCAACGTCGGTCAGCCTCCGGCTCGAACGGCTCAGATTCACGCGATGTACCCCTTTGGCGAGAAATCAAACCACCGCGCGGCGGCGGACGTCGTGGCGCGGACGTGGGCCGGCCGTCGTGTCATTCAGTTACTTAAACATTAATCTACTGAATTAGTCGGTGGTTGGCCAGAGTTCTTTTCCCGCGAGACCGGCGAGGCGGGCGAAGGCGCGGACCGTTTCACGCAGACGCCGCCGGGTAGCCGGTCCCACATACCCGACGGACGCAAGAGACGGCCCGGTTCAATGGGACCTCGCTCGCGACCTCTGCCATCGCCTGGCGATCGGGTTCGCGTTGCTGGTCGCGAGCACGGTTGGCGTCCGCGTGGTGCCGGCCCGCGCCGACACGGGGCCACCGCCTTCCCCGGCATTCAGATCCATCAGGGCGACACCGTGTGCACGCTGGGATTCGTCGAACCGCGACTGCGGATCGGTCGTCACCGACGACCACCAGAACGTGCTCGGCACGGTGGTCGTGGCCCGGTACAACTCCGCGGGGACCGCCGCCGCCGGCGGCTCGGGCGTGGAGTACGAGGTCATCGGGTTGGGCGACAACGTCAGCGCCTCCGACGTGCTGCCCACCGGGCGCCAGTTGCAGTCCAGGCCGGGCGCCCGCGCCCAACCGGCCGAGCGGCTCTGCCACGACGGCATCTCGACGGTTCACAGGACTGCGGCCACGTCGACTCCGTCGAACGGGGATGGTTCGTCGTCGCCGACGTCGCCTCGCGCGCGGGCGACTTCGGTGGGCCGGTGTACGCGCTGGCCGGCGACGACGGTGCCGTGATGGTGGGGCTGTTCGAGGGGACCGGCGAACCGGAGGCCAGGGTGGAGTCCTGGCAGGCCGTCATGCAACAGCTTTTCATCGACGTCCCGTTGCCGGGGCAGCGGCCGTCCACGGGGGTGCGCGTGACCACGCGGTGATCGGGACAGCGCGCGATTCCGCACGACGACGCCGCGGCTGCCGGGTGTCGGGCATGGCTGCGCTCAGCGCCACACACACGGCGATCGCCGCATGGCTCGAGCACAACAGCGCGACCGCCGAGCGGAGAATCCGCGTGCGCGCCAACGGCTACGGACGGCTGCTGCCGATCGCCTCGTCGAGCGTGCTCGCGCGGGTGTCCAAGGCCGCCGGGACACCGGGCCCGCTGCAAGGCTTCGTCGGCCCGGCCGTGCGGTTGCAGGCGTCGACGCCATGGGACGTCCTGGTCGTCTCCTCGGGTTCGGGCGTGCTGGCCCGGGCGGTGGCGCTACGGCCCGCCACCTCGTGGACCGGGCAGACCATGACCGGCCTCATGCCGTTCGGCTACCGGGGCAGAACCTGGTGGCT
Organism: Mycobacterium sp. TH-M103; assembly: GCF_057473785.1. Lineage (NCBI taxonomy): Bacteria > Bacillati > Actinomycetota > Actinomycetes > Mycobacteriales > Mycobacteriaceae > Mycobacterium > Mycobacterium sp. TH-M103. The sequence goes on along the minus strand of NZ_JBYCLG010000155.1, from coordinate 17,628 downwards.
GCGGGCGCGGCTCTGCAGCGACATCGACGGCCCGGGGCTGTCGCTGGCCGCCGTGCGGCGGCTCGTGGCCGGCGGAATAGAGATGGCGCCCGACCAAGCTCGCGGCAGAGGCGATTTCACGCCGCTGGCCCGGCTGAGGATGACCGGGCCGTTCGATCCGGCGCCGGGCGAGGACGTGTCGCTCGACCCGGTCGTCAACCTCGCGCCCGGGCTGAACCTGCGCCCGGCCTGGCTGGCCGGCCTGCGGGAAAGCGCATACCGGCGCAGCCGGGAGGGCCGCGACGCCGAAGCAGTTCAGCCGGTGCGCCCAAGCAGGTGACGCAGGGCCTGATCGAGGCCGACCCGTGCCGCCCTTTCAACCACACGGGACAAACGCGTTAATGTCTTGCGGTGTGGCATTCACCGCATTTGACCCGGAGTTGATGTCGACGGCCGTGTCGCAGGCGGCCGGTATCGGCTCCTCGCTGCGTTCGGCCTACAGCGCCGCGGACGTCTCGACCACCTCGGTGGCGACCGCGGCCCAAGATGAGGTGTCGGGGGCGATCGCGGCGGTGTTTTCCGCACACGCCCAACGGTTCCAGGCTCTGGGCACCCAGGCGGCGGCGTTTCACGCCCAGTTCGTGGCGGCGCTGCACCGGGTGCAGGGCGCCTACGGCGCCGCAGAGGCGGCCAACACCACCTCCCTGGGCACGCTGGAGAACGCGATCGCCCAGGTGCCGTGGTTCTCCCCGGTGAAGGATCTGACCGGGCGGCCGTTGTTCGGCAACGGCGCCAACGGCATGGCGGGCACGGGGCAGGCCGGCGGATCGGGTGGCTGGTTGATCGGCAACGGCGGCAACGGTGGCACCGGTGCGTCCGGCCAGACCGGCGGGGCCGGCGGGGCCGGCGGGTGGTTCGGCAACGGCGGCAACGGGGGCACCGGCGGGGCCGGTGCGGCGGGCGGGACCGGTGGTCATGGTGGCCTGCTGGTCGGCAACGGCGGCAACGGCGGCACCGGCGGACAGGCGGTCGCGGGCGTCAACGGCGGAAATCCCGGCGCGGGCGGCATGGGCGGGCAGCCAGGATTGATCGGCCGCGCGGGAAGCGACGGTCAGACCGGCGCGCCCTTGACGGGCGGCGGCGGCGGGTCGACGGGCGGGGGTGGCTCCAGCGGCGGCACCGTGATCTCCGATCAATACGGAACGGCCATCATCGAAAACGCCTACATAGTGCAGAACAACGCGTACAACATCGGGGGCGGGCAGCAGACGATCACCGTCAGCTCCACCGGTTTCGCGATCACCGCCCTGACCGGCTCGGCTCCCACCAACGGCGCGCCGCTGTCCTACCCGTCGGTCTATTTGGGCGGGGCCTACAACAACATCTCCCCGCACAGTCCTTTGCCGGACCAGCTGAGCCAAATCCAAACCGCGACGAGCAGCATCAGCTATACCTACCCCAGTAGCGGCACCTACGACGCCTCCTACGACATCTGGCTGAATCCCACGCCGAACACATCCACGGTCAACCAGCAGGAGATCATGATCTGGTTCAACCATGTCGGCCCCATCCAGCCGGTCGGCTCCGATGTGGGCACCGCCACGATCGACGGAAAGCAGTTCGCGGTGTGGGAAGGCTACAACGGCCAGAACCAGGTGGTCTCCTACGTCGCGGACTCGCCGATCAACTCGTGGAACAACATGAATGTGTTGGGCTTCGTCGACAACACCGAAACCTGGGAGCCGTCGGTGAACAGCTCGTGGTACCTGACCAGCATCCAGGCGGGGTTCGAGCCCTGGAACGGCAGCGTCGGCGCGGCGGTCGATACATTTTCCGCCAGCATCAACGGCACTCCCTGACCTCAGCCGGTGCGCCCAAGCAGGTGACGCAGGGTCTGATCGAGGCCGGGCCGGCGGAACCGGTGTTCGGCCGCTTCGAGCTTGCGGGGGAGCACGCGCTGGCTGGCGCACGCGAGTTCGCGGGCGCCCTGCGCGCCGAGCAGCAGCCGTGGGCCCAGCGGCGGGACCGGCAGCAGCGCGGGACGATGCAGCACACGGGCCAGGGTGTGGGTGTATTCGTCGTTGCGAACCGGTTGCGGGGCAACGGCGTTGACCGCACCGGTCAGCGCGTCGTCCCACAGCGCGCGGTGGTACACGTCGACCAGGTCGTCGATGCCGATCCAGGACAGCCATTGCCGGCCGCTGCCCAGCCGCCCGCCCAGTCCGGCGGAGAACAGCGGACGCAGCAGCCGCAGGGTGCCGCCGCGGGGGGATTGCACGATGCCGGTGCGCACCCGCACCACGCGCACCCCGGCCTCCTCGGCCGGCGCGGCCGCGTCCTCCCAGTCGGCGACGACGTCGGCCAAAAACCCGTCTCCGCGGCCGCTGTCCTCCGTGAGGACCTCATCGCCGCGGTCGTACCCGTAGTACCCGATCGCCGACGCCGAGACGAACGCCGCGGGCGCGGGGTCGGTGCGGCCCGCCAGTTCGGCCAGGCGGCGGGTGGGGCCGATGCGGCTGTCGCGGATCGCGCGCCGGTGGGCTCCGGTGAACCGTCCGGCGATCGAGGCGCCGGCCAGATGGATCACGGCGTCGACCCCGGTCAGCAGGTCGGGGTCGGGATCGTCGGGGTTCCAGTGCCGCTCGTCGCCGGAGCGCGGGGCGCCGCGCACCAGCCGCACGACGCGATGGCCGCCGGTGCTCAAGAATGCCGTCAGCGCCGAACCCACCAATCCCGAAGACCCCGTGACGGCCACGGTCAGCGGTGCGAGGCCTCGCTCGGCCGCCAGCCGGTGGGCCGCCAGGTCGTCGGCCAGCTGCCGGTACCGGTAGGCGAACATCGCGCGCAGCGCCGCACCGGGCACCGGCGTCTCGACCCGGTCGATCACCCGGGTCCGTTCGCCCAGGTCCTCGAACTCGTGAATGTGTTTCCAGCGCATGGCGATGCGCGTCGGCAGCGAGGCGATCCCGTCGCCGCCGACGGTGTCGACGAAACGCCGCGGGGGGTCGTAGCCGTCCGGTTGGTGCACGGCGATCCAGCGCAGCCCGCCCGGCAGCGCGAGCTCGGCGCGTCCGTCTTTCAGCGAGGCGGCCTCGGCCACGAGCCGCATCGGCTGCCACGGCGGCGAGAGTCGTTCGAAAGCACCCGGCCTGGCGTACCAGGCGAAGACGTCATCGCGGGGCGCATCGACCACGCTCGAGAATTCCAGAGCCATGCCTCGAAGGTAGCTAACGATCGGGCAGCGCGTGCTCGACGATCGGCAGCCGGGGCTGCGGCTGGCGTTCGGCGCGCTTGGCCGCCAGGTATACCTGGGCGGTCTGCTCGCCGACCGTCTGCCAGGAGAAGTCGGAGGTCAGCCGCTCGCGGGCCGCGCGGGCGCGCCGCTGCGCGGCCGCCGGATCGTCGAGCACCGCGCGTACCGCGGACGCCAGCTTCGCCACGTCGCGCGGCGGGCACGACACGCCGGTCCGTCCGTTGATCACCGCCTCGCCCAGGCCGCCGACGTCCGACGTCACCAGCGGGGTGCCGGCCGCGGCGGCCTCCAGGGCAACGATCCCGAACGGTTCGTAATGGCTGGGCAGCACCGCGGCGTCGGCGCGGTGCAGCACCGCCAGTAGCTCGGTGTGGCCGAGATGCCCGACGAACCGAATCGCCTTGAGCACCCGGTGTTTTCGGGCCTGGTCGGCGAGCCATCCCTGTTGGGTGCCGGTCCCGGCGACGGTCAGGGTGGTGCCGGGGTGGGTGCGCCGGATCCTTGGCAGGGCGGCGATGAGGTCGTGCACGCCCTTCTCGTATTCCAGCCGGCCGAGGTAGAGCAGTTCGGCCGGCCCGGTGCGCGGGCGGCGGTCCGCGAACGGCCAGCACGTCACGTCGATACCGTTGCGGATCACGGTGATGCCGGCCAGGCCGGGGCCGAACAGCTCGGTGATCTCCTCGCCCATCGACGCCGAACACGTGATCAGCGAGTCGGATTCGCGCACCAGCCACGACTCGATGGCGTGCACCTGCCGGCTGATCGCCCCGGACACCCAGCCGGAATGCCGCCCGGCCTCGGTGGCGTGGATCGTGGAAACCATTGGCACGTCGTAGAATTGGGCCAGCGCGATGGCCGGATGGGCGATCAGCCAGTCGTGTGCGTGCACGACGTCGGGGCGCCACGGCCGGCTGGTGCCGTGCCGTCTGATAACCAGCCCGGCCCGCACCATCGCGTGGCCCATCGCCAGGGTCCAGGCCATCATGTCGGTGCCGAAGCCGAATTCGTGCGGGTCCTGTGCGGCCGCGATCACGCGGACGCCCTCGTCGATCTGGTCGGAGGTCGGGTGCGTGCTGGGGTCGGTGCCCGTGGGACGCCGGCACAGGACCACGACGTCGTGACCGGCTTCGGCCAGCGCGGTCGACAGGTGGTGCACATGCCGGCCGAGGCCGCCGACCACCACCGGCGGGTACTCCCACGACACCATCAGGATCTTCACGCGCGGGCGCCTTTTCGCGGCGAGGGTGCGCAGAATGCCGTCCGGAGCGGCGTGTCGTCGAGCAGACACGCACGCTCGCGGGAAGAGGCGAAAGTCACCGGGGCAGCCTACGCGCGTCCAGGGCCCCGAACAGTCCGTCGGCGCGGTTCCACCCCTCGGCGAGCCGCTCGGCGGTGTCGCGCCGGCCCGACGCCAGCGCGCCCGCGATCTCTCGGGCCGCGTGCGCGTGCAGGTGGGCGCGGTAGCGCGCGTAATCGGCCGCCGAGTCCTTGCTCACCATGAACGGCCAGTCGCTGGAGACCGTGAGCAGGGTCTCGCGCAGGACCTGGTCGGCGACGCGGTCGCGGGGGACCGGGCCGCCCAGTGGCGCGGCCTGCGACAACGCCTTGTCGACGGTGGTCAGCGCGGTGTCGACGACCTCGGTGTTGAGCCGGACCAGGTCGGCCACCTGCTCCCCGGCCCACACCTGCCAGTCCTTGCCCGACCCCCAGGAGCTGGGCGGCAGGTCGACCGGGGCGCCGACGAACCCGTCGGTGAGCGCGTCGCGCAGGGTGCCCACCCGCACGCCGGCGGCGGGCAGGGCGCGCAACACCCGCGCCAGCCACGTCGGGCCCTCGTACCACCAGTGGCCGAACAGTTCGGTGTCGAAGGCCGCCACGACGTGGGCCGGCCGCCCGAGGCGCTCGGACTCCGCGGCCAGCCGGTTGCGCACGACGTCGACGAAGTCGGCGACATGGACGTCGACCGCGCGGTCGGCGCGGTCCGGGTCGTATGGCGCCTTGGCCCCCGAATCCACGTTGCGGCCGGTCACCCTGGCCGGCTTGAGCCCGGTGAGGTGGTCGTAGGTGTGGAAGTCGCGGTAGGCGGCGTGCCCGGGGTAGCCGGACTTCGGCGACCACACCCGGTAGCTGACCTGCAGGTCGCGGCCGAACGCGACGACGCCGGACCCGCCGACAGGCCGGCCCAGCGCGGTGTCGCCGTGCAGCGACGGGCCGTCGACCATGAAGTGGGTGACCCCGGCGGCGGCGTAATCGTCTTCCAGGCCGGGGGCGTAGGCGCATTCGGGCGCCCAGATGCCGGTCGGGAAGTGCGCCAGTCGCTGCCGCGCGTCGGCAAGGCCCTCACGCAGCGCGAACTCGCGCAGCCGCGGGGTGAGCAACGGCTGGAACGGGTGGGCCAGCGGGCCGCCGAGCAACTCCACAGTGCCCGCCTCGACCAGGCGGCGCAACAGCGGGCTGCCGCCGTGCCGCCACCGGGTGGCGAACTCGTCCAGCGCCCGGTCCGCCTCGGCGCACTCGCGAATCCCCAACGCGCGCAGCGCTTCCGGTGAACACGACGGGTATTCGGCCGACGTCGACCGGGGCGCGGAGCGCACGCTCGCAGCTTCCGACGCCCGCAGCCGCCAGTTCGCCAGCCAGTGGTGCATGCCGTCGAGGCAGTACGGGTCGTCCAGCTGGGCGTTGACCACCGGGGTGACGCCCAGGGTGAGCAGCCCGCGGCGGTCCTCGTCGGCCAGGGTACGCAGCACCCGCAGCAGCGGCAGGTAGGCCGCGGCCCACGACTGGTAGAGCCATTCCTCGCCGACCGGCCAGCGGCCGTGGTGGGCCAGCCACGGTAGATGGGTGTGCAGCACCAGGGTGAACATGCCCGGGACCGGGCGCGCGGCCGGGCTCACGGGCGCACCGCGATCGCGACGAGGTCCAGGCTGTCATCGATGTGCCGGCTGTCACAGGTATCGGCCGCGATCAACTCGAAGTCGTCGGCGCTCACGGCGGCCACGTCGGCCGCCAGCTGCGGCGGCCACGGCGCCTCGGTGACCGCACGCGCGATCTGCGCGTCGATGATGGATCCGCCGTGGCGGGCATCCATCTCCCGCAGTCGCGGACCGTGGAACACGCCGCTGAGCTCGGGTCCGGCGAAACCGCCGGCGACCAGCAGGTCGGCCAGCTCGGCGGCGTCGAGTTCACGGGTGTGGAACGGGTTGACCGGGGTGTCGCGGCCGGGGGAGAACGTGATCCGGTTGGGCGTGGACATCATCAGCAGCCCCGACGGCCGCAGCACCCGGGCGCACTCGGCCACGAACCGGCCCTGGTCCCAGAGGTGCTCGATGACCTGGAAATTGACCACGACGTCGATCGACGCGTCGGGCAGCGGCAGCCGGGCCAGGTTGGCCTGCATGACCTCGACGCGGGGGTAGCGGTCGCGCACGTGGGCCACCGTGGCCTCGTCGTAGTCGAGCGCGACGACCCGGCGGGCGACGCCGGCGATCAAGTCGGCGCCGTACCCCTCGCCGCACCCGGCCTCGAGGACCTCGCGCCCGGCGCACAGCGGCGCCAGCCGCCGGTAGACCACCTGGTGGCGGCGGAACCAGTAGTTCTCGATGTCGAGGCCGGGGATCGTGCGCTCGCCCGTCAGCGTCAGCGCGGCCGGTGCGGTCGCATCGCTGGCCGGGGCGGCGCCGGACCGGTGGGGGGGAACGTCGGGGACGGAGGCGTTCATCGCATAGGCAGGCTAACGCGAAGTGTCTGATTCGCGAACCGCGATGCGGGCACCCCTGGCTTCGCGAGGGCGGACAGGCCGCGGGAACGCGCACGACTACCCGCTATGGTGTGAAGGCAGAGCGCGCAAAGTTACCGGGTAGTAACAGGGCCGTGCGTTGCGAATCGTGTACCGAGGTCGCGCAGCCGGGCGCTGCGGGGCCCCTTCGAGGAGGACGAGCCACACTCATGACGAACATCGTGGTCCTGATCAAGCAGGTCCCAGACACCTGGTCGGAACGCAAGCTGACCGACGGCGACTACACGCTGGACCGCGAGGCCGCCGACGCGGTGCTGGACGAGATCAACGAGCGCGCTGTGGAAGAGGCGCTGCAGATCCGGGAGAAGGAGTCCGCCGACGGCGTCGAGGGATCGGTGACCGTGCTGACCGCGGGCCCCGAGCGCGCCACCGAGGCGATCCGCAAGGCCCTGTCGATGGGGGCCGACAAGGCCGTCCATCTCAAGGACGACGGCATGCACGGCTCGTGTGTCGTGCAGACCGCGTGGGCGCTGGCGCGCGCGCTGGGCACCATCGAGGGCACCGAGCTGGTCATCGCGGGCAACGAGTCCACCGACGGCTCCGGCGGCGCCGTACCCGCCATCATCGCCGAGTACCTGGGCCTGCCACAGCTCACCCACCTGCGCAAGCTCTCGCTCGAGAACGGCAAGGTCACCGGCGAGCGGGAGACCGACGACGGCCTGTTCACCCTCGAGGCGACGCTGCCCGCCGTGGTCAGCGTGACCGAGAAGATCAACGAGCCGCGCTTCCCGTCCTTCAAGGGCATCATGGCCGCCAAGAAGAAAGAGGTCACCGTGCTGACCCTGGCGGAGATCGGCGTCGAGGCCGACGAGGTCGGGCTGGCCAACGCCGGGTCGACCGTGTTGTCGTCGACACCGAAGCCGCCGAAGACGGCCGGCGAGAAGGTCGTCGACGAGGGCGAGGGCGGCAACCAGATCGCCCAGTACCTGATCGCCCAGAAGATCATCTAGCACCCCAGGCACATCCCAGACACGAGAAGAGCGAAGAACCCATGGCTGAAGTACTGGTGCTCGTCGAGCACGCCGAAGGCGCGGTGAAGAAGGTCACCGCCGAACTGATCACCGCCGCCCGGGCGCTGGGCGAGCCGGCGGCCGTCGTCATCGGCAAGCCGGCCACGGCCGAGCCGCTGGTCGACGGGCTCAAGGAGGCCGGCGCCGCCAAGATCTACGTCGCCGAGTCCGACGAGGTCGACAACTACCTGATCACCCCGTACGTCGACGTGCTGGCCGCGCTGGCCGAGTCGGCCACCCCGGCCGCCATCCTGCTGGCCGCCAACGCCGACGGCAAGGAGATCGCGGGCCGCCTGGCCGCGCGGATCGGGTCGGGGCTGCTGGTCGACGTGGTCGAGGTCAAGGAGGGCAACAAGGCCGTCCACTCCATCTTCGGTGGCGCGTTCACCGTCGAGGCGCAAGCCAACGGCGACACCCCGGTGATCACGGTGCGCGCCGGCGCGGTCGAGGCGGAGCCGCAGGCCGGGGCGGGCGAGCAGGTCAGCGTGGCGGTGCCGGCCGCCGCCGAGAACGCCACCAAGATCACCGCCCGCGAGCCCGCGGTCGCCGGTGACCGCCCGGAGCTGACCGAGGCCACCATCGTGGTCTCCGGGGGCCGCGGCGTCGGCAGCGCGGAGAACTTCCATGTGGTCGAGGAACTCGCGGACGCACTGGGCGCGGCCGTCGGTGCGTCGCGCGCCGCGGTGGACTCCGGTTACTACCCGGGCCAGTTCCAGGTCGGCCAGACCGGCAAGACGGTCTCGCCGCAGCTCTACATCGCGCTGGGCATCTCCGGGGCTATCCAGCACCGCGCCGGCATGCAGACGTCGAAGACCATCGTCGCGGTCAACAAGGACGAAGAGGCGCCGATCTTCGAGATCGCCGACTACGGCATCGTGGGCGACCTGTTCAAGGTGGCCCCGCAACTCACGGAGGCGATCAAGGCCCGCAAGGGCTGAGTCCCCGCCGCGAACAAACGCAAAAACCCCCGCGCGCATCGCGGGGGTTTTGCTGGGGGTACCTCCCGCTTGCGGGGGGGCTGCTCACCCCAGCATCGTCTCGATACGGCGCACCGCGACCGAGCACACCGTCACATACGGCGCCGACCACCACGGCACCGCGATGCTCACCCGCGCGCCGTCGCCGACCGGGTCGACCCGGTGGTGGGTGGCCGGCACCCCCGCCACCTTCCAGGCCCAGTGCCGCCCCGGGTCGAATTCGGTGACGACGAAGGGCACCGTGACCAGCAGCGAGGTCTGCACCGCGCCGGTCGCTTGCAACCCCAATTCGGTGTGGGGCGCGTCGAGCCGTGCCCGCCGGATCGTCGGACCCCACCGCGGCCACGCGTCGAGGTCGATTAGCAGCGCCCACACCGCCGCCGGCGGCGCCGCGATCACCCTCTCGGCGGTGAGCATGACGGCGCCGCCCGTCACGGCGCCGACCGCCCGAGCCGGTGCTGCTGGGCGACGACCTCGTGCCAGATGTAAGCGCGCCGGCCGATCAGCTGGCGGATGTAGCCCTCGACGCCGACGAGCGGCGCGCGCCCGGCGCGGTAGGCCTCCTCGGCGGCGTGGGCGCAGTCCAGGGGGTCCAGCAGCCCCAGGTTCATGGGGGCCGACAGCGGGCTGTGCGCCATCACCCGGTCGCCGCTGAGCATCGCGTCTCGAGCGTCGCGGTAGAAGTCCTCCAGGCGCAGGGTCTCACGCCGCCCGGCCCACTCGCCGAACTCGGCGCGGCTCGTGCAGGAGCCGCGGGCTGGCAGCACCTCGATCCCCGGCCGCGACCGCACGAACTTCTCGGCAGCCCACGACGTCGGCTGGCAGGCGCTGAGCGGTCCGGCGACACGGTCCAGAGCCTCGCCGTAGGTGCGGGTTTGCAAGAACAAGGCCTGGTCGCCGGGTTCGACCGCGCGGTGGCGCAGCGCCGAGAGCACCAGGTGGGCCTTGCGCCGGTGGAAGCGGCGCCGTTCGAACACCGCCCGGGACTCGACGAGCAGCACCGGCTGGTCGGGCCGGTCCAGGAAGTGCGGGCCCAGCTGGTCGGCGAAACACCACCGCCGCGGTCATCGCCCCCCGGTGAGTTACGCCACATGGTGCTCCCGCCCCATCCGAACTGTCGGTGACGGCTACGTGAACCGGCCTACCTCTGTCGGCGTCAGGTTAACCGCGGCCGGGCCCCTGCGCCCCCGCGCGCGTGCATTTCGTCATCTGACGTGCACCGACACGTCAGCGCGCCGATGCCGACTCGCCGAACGGTTGCGACACGGTCGTGACATGAGCATTGCTTCTGTCCTCATACCCGGCGCCAAACCGGCCAGCGCGCCGGCCGGCCCCAGCTACTCTTTGCTGCTGTCCACCGACCCCGCCATGATCGAGGCGGCGCAGCGGCTGCGCTACGACGTGCTCAGCAGTACCCCCGGCTTCGTCCTGCCGGCCAGCGGCTACGAACGGCGCGACGTCGACCGGTTCGACGAGTTCTGCGACCACCTGCTGGTCCGCGACGACGACAGCGGCGAGCTGGTGGGCTGCTACCGGATGCTGGCGCCGGCGGGCGCGATCGCGGCCGGCGGGCTCTACACCGAGACCGAGTTCGACCTCCGCGCGTTCGACCCGCTACGGCCGTCGCTGGTGGAGATGGGCCGCGCCGTGGTGCGCGACGGCCACCGCAACGGCGGCGTGGTGCTGCTGATGTGGGCCGGCATCCTGGCCTACCTGGACCGCTGCGGCTACGACTACGTCACCGGGTGCGTGTCGGTGCCGATCGGCGACGAGACCGGCGACGAGGCGCCCGGCAGCCGGCTGCGCGGGGTCCGCGACTTCATCCTGGGCCGGCACGCGGCGCCGCCGCAGTACCGGGTGCATCCGCGCCGGCCGGTGGTCATCGACGGCAGGGCCCTCGACGACATCCCCGCGCCGGCGCGGCCGTCGGTTCCCGCCCTGCTGCGCGGCTATCTGCGGCTGGGCGCCCAGGTCTGCGGCGAGCCCGCCCACGATCCGGCCTTCGGCGTCGCCGACTTCTGCGTCCTGCTGGACAAGCGGCGCGCCGACACCCGATACCTGCGCAGGCTGCGGTCGGTCTCGGCGGCCGCCGAGCTGACCTCCGACGCGGCCGGCGGTGCGCGGTGAACCCCGCCACCGGCCACGCCTGGCTGCCCCACAACAAGTGCGACGTCGGCTGCATCGGCCGGCGCACCGCGGAGGACGAGTTTGGCCTGTGGGTGGCGCTGCGGGTGGCGCTGCGCTGCACGCTGGCGCTGCTGCTGGCGCCGGGGCTGCCGCTGCTGGCGGTGCCCCTGCCCGGCCGGACCCGCGTCCAGCGCCTGTACTGCCGGTTGGTGCTGCGCTGTTTCGGTGTGCGGATCACGGTGTCGGGCAACCCGATCCGCAATCTGCGCGGGGTGCTGGTGGTCAGCCCCCACACGTCGTGGCTGGACGTATTCGCCGTCGGTTCGGTGTTGCCAGGGTCGTTCGTGGCCCGCGCCGACATGTTCACCGGCCGCGGGACGGGGGTGGTGGCCCGGATCCTGAAGATCATCCCGATCGAGCGGTCCAGCCTGCGGCGCCTGCCCGCGGTGGTGGACGCCGTCGCCGGGCGGCTGCGCGCGGGGCAGACGGTCGTGGCCTTCCCCGAGGGCACCACCTGGTGCGGACAGGCCCGGGGATCGCACCAGGGCCGCGGGTCGTTTTACCCGGCGATGTTCCAGGCCGCCGTCGATACCGGGCGCCCGGTGCAGCCGCTGCGGCTGACCTACCACCACGCCGACGGCAGCGTGTCGACCGTGCCGGCCTTCGTCGGCGACGAGACGCTGCCGCGGTCGATCCGCCGCCTGCTCACCGTGCGCCGCACGCTGGCGCGGGTTCAGGTCGAAGCCCTGCAGTTGCCGGGCACCGATCGGCGGGACCTGGCCGGCCGCTGCCAGTCCGCGGTGGTCGTGGGGGCCGCCCGGCGCCAGGGCGACGGACACGTGCTGGTGGCCTGACACAGGCAGGTAACGTGGGGCGCGTCATGGTCTACCTGGATCACGCCGCCACCACCCCGATGCACCCCGCCGCCGTCGAGGCGATGACGGCCGCGCTCGGGTCGGTCGGCAACGCGTCCTCGCTGCACACCAGCGGGCGGGCGGCGCGGCGGCGGGTCGAGGAATCCCGCGAGCTCATCGCCGACCGGCTGGGTGCGCGCCCGTCCGAGGTGATCTTCACCGCGGGCGGCACCGAGAGCGACAACCTGGCCGTCAAGGGCATCTACTGGGCCCGGCGCGACGCCGACCCGCGTCACCGCCGCATCGTGACCACCGAGGTCGAACACCACGCCGTCCTGGACGCGGTGAACTGGCTCGTCGCACACGAGGGCGCGCGGGTGACCTGGCTGCCCACGGCTGCGGACGGGTCGGTCTCGGCGGCCGCGCTGCGCGAGGCGCTGCAGGCCCACGACGACGTCGCACTGGTGTCGGTGATGTGGGCCAACAACGAGGTCGGCACCGTGCTGCCCGTCGCCGAGCTCGCCGCCGTCGCCGCCGAATTCGGCGTCCCGATGCACAGCGACGCCGTGCAGGCGGTGGGCCAGCTGCCCGTCGACTTCTCCGCCGGCGCGCTGTCGGCGATGAGCGTGACCGCGCACAAGTTCGGCGGGCCCGCCGGCGTGGGCGCGTTGCTGCTGCGCCGCGACGTGGGCTGCGTGCCGCTGTCGCACGGTGGCGGGCAGGAGCGCGACATCCGTTCCGGCACGGCCGATGTGGCCGGTGTCGTCGGGATGGCGGCGGCGGCCCGGATCGCGGTGGATGGTCTGGAATCCAACAGCCTGCGCCTGCGGGCGTTGCGCGACCGGCTGATCGACGGCGTGCTGGCCGGCGTCGACGACGTCAGCCTCAACGGCGCGCCCGATCCGTTGCGGCTGCCCGGCAACGCGCACTTCACGTTCCGCGGCTGCGAGGGCGATGCGCTGCTGATGTTGTTGGACGCCAACGGGATCGAGTGTTCGACGGGTTCGGCCTGCACCGCCGGCGTCGCGCAGCCGTCGCACGTGCTGATCGCGATGGGGGCCGACCCGGCCAGCGCCCGCGGCTCGCTGCGGTTCTCGTTGGGCCACACCAGCGTCGACGCCGACGTCGACGCGCTGTTGGCCGTGCTGCCCGGCGCGGTGGACCGCGCCCGCCGTGCCGCCCTGGCCGCCGCGGGGGCCTCCTAGGTGAAGGTCCTCGCTGCGATGAGCGGCGGTGTGGACTCATCGGTGGCCGCCGCCCGCATGGTCGACGCCGGGCACGAGGTGGTCGGCGTGCATCTGGCGCTGTCGGCCGCACCCGGCACGCTGCGCACCGGTTCGCGCGGCTGCTGCTCCAAGGAGGACGCCGCCGACGCGCGCCGCGTCGCCGACGTACTCGGAATCCCTTTCTACGTCTGGGATTTCGCCGAGAAGTTCCAGGCGGACGTGATCGACGACTTCGTGTCGTCCTACGCGCGCGGCGAGACGCCCAACCCGTGCGTGCGCTGCAACCAGCGGATCAAGTTCTCGGCGCTGTCGGCCAGGGCGCTCGCGCTGGGTTTCGACACCGTGGCCACGGGCCACTACGCCCGGCTGTCCGGGGGGCGGCTGCGCCGCGCCGTCGACCGCGACAAGGACCAGTCCTACGTGCTGGCGGTGCTGACCGCCGGGCAGCTGCGCCACGCGGTGTTCCCGATCGGGGACACGCCCAAGCCGCAGATTCGCGCCGAGGCCGCCCGGCGCGGCCTGGCGGTCGCCGAAAAGCCGGACAGCCACGACATCTGCTTCATCCCGTCCGGGGACACCCGGACCTTCCTGGGCGAGCGCATCGGGGTGCGGCCCGGCAGCGTGGTCGACGCCGACGGGGCGGTGCTGGCGACCCACGACGGGGTGCACGGCTTCACCGTGGGGCAGCGCAAGGGCCTGGGCATCGCCGGGCCGGGGTCCGACGGCGCCCCGCGCTATGTGACGGCGATCGACGCCGAGACCGCCACGGTGCGGGTGGGTGCGGCTACCGACCTCGACGTCGTCGAGCTGGTCGGGCGCTCGCCGGTGTTCACCGCCGGCGCCGCGCCGTCCGGCGCAATCGAATGCGCGGTGCAGGTGCGTGCGCACGGCGAAACGGCAAGTGCGGTCGCGGAATTGGTCGACGACGAGCTGGTCGTGCGGCTGTGTGACCCGCTGCGCGGGGTGGCGCGCGGTCAGACGCTGGTGCTGTACCGGCCCGATCCCGGCGGCGACGAGGTGATCGGCAGCGCCACCATCGCGGGCACCGGGCGCTAATTCGGCACGTTGGCGACGATGTTGGTCATCACGATGTCGGACACCGACTGCGGGAAGCCGCAGTAGGTGACCTCCAGCAGGGCCACCGACAGGACCCGGTAGTCGCGCCCGCAGCCGCCGGGGCGCAGGTGCAGCGAATGCGTGTCGGCCTGCCAGTCGCCGACGAGCAGCTGGCCGGCCGGGCTGTCGGCGCAGTTGCCGACGGTGGCCACCAGGGCGCCGAACGCCCGCCGGGCGGTGTCGGCGTCCGGGTAGGCGGCGGCGCCCTCCGAGATCAGCGCCCCCTCGGGCGGATCCTGGAACGTCGTCTTGTGGAACTCCTCGATGTCGGGCCCGAACGTCGCGGTCTCGGCGAACAGGAACCGGCATTCTTGCGGCGCGTTGTCGGCCAGCGCGTCGATGTCCACCGGGCTGATGCCGTCCATCGACGGGATGATCGTGAGGTGCTCGCCGGCGCCGGTGATCGCGCGCATGCGGGGCTGGTCCAGCAGCACCGTGTCGACGTCGATGCCGTGCACGGGGTGCCGGGTGGCGCCGTAGCCCGGCAGCGCCGTGCCGTCCACCACCCGCGTGCACGCCGCGGTGAGCAAAACCGCGCCGGTGATCAGCAGGGGCCGCGTGAATCTCACCATCCGCCACACCGTCCGTTCCAGGGTTGAAACTACCCCGGCGGGCCCCCGGCAAACACCCCTGACGGGGCGCGTCTTGCGGGGCGTCGCATACGGTTGCCCGGTGAGTGTGTTCGCGACCGCCAGCGGCGTCGGCTCGTGGCCCGGCGTCACCCCGCGGCAGGCGGCTGAGGTCGTCGTCGGCGAACTGGGGGGCGCGCTCGCCCACATCGCCGAGCTGCCCGCCCGCGGCGTGGGCGCCGATCTGCTCGGCCGGGCCGGGGCGTTGCTCATCGACGTGGCCATCGACACCACGACGCGCGGCTACCGCATCGTCGCCCGGCCCGGGGCGGTGACCCGCCGGGCCGTCAGCCTGCTCGACGAGGACTCCGATGCGCTCGAAGAGGCCTGGGAGATCGCCGGCCTGCGCGGCGGGGGACGCGTGGTCAAGGTGCAGGCGCCGGGGCCGATCACGCTGGCCGCCGGGCTGGAGCTGGCCAACGGGCACCGGGCGATCACCGACCCCGGCGCGCTGCGCGACCTGGCGGCCTCGCTGGCCGAGGGCGTCGCCGCGCACCGCGCCGCGCTGTCCCGGCGGCTCGAGACGCCCGTGGTGGTGCAGTTCGACGAGCCGTCGCTGCCGACGGCGCTGGGCGGGCGGCTGACCGGGGTGACGTCGCTGAGCACGGTCCCCGCGCTGGACGAGGCGGTGGCCGGCCCGCTGCTCGACGCCTGCGTCGACAAGGTGGGCGCCGACGTGCTGTTACACAGCTGCGCTCCGGAGCTTCCGTGGAACCTGTTGCAGCGCAGTGCGATCAGCGCCGTATCGGTGGACACGGGCACGCTGGGTGCCGCGGACCTGGACGGCGTCGCCGCGTTCGTCGAGTCGGGCCGCACCGTCATGCTCGGCGTGGTCGCCGTGACGGCGCCCGAGCGGCGCCCGTCGGCCGAGGAGGTGGCCGCCGCGGTGGTCGCGGTGACCGACCGGCTCGGGTTCTCCCGCGCGGCGCTGCGCGACCGGATCGGCGTCACGCCCGCGTGCGGGCTGGCCGGTGCGACCCAGCAGTGGGCCCGCACCGCGATCGGGCTCGCGCGCAAGGCCGCCGAGGCGTTCGCGCAGGATCCGGACGCGATCGGCCCCGGATAGGGGAGCGTCCGGGTCAGTCGAACGGCGGACGCCAGCGCAGGCCCGGGAAGCGGGCGAAACCGCGGTCGGTGGTGACCCAGGTCGCGCCGTTCTCGATGGCCAGAGCGGCGTGGTAGGCGTCGGCCACCGCGTTGCCCTTGGCGCCGATCCGGTCGCACAGCGCGTCGAAGATGTCCCAGTGCCGCGGCCCCGGCCGCAGCGCGACGGCCGCGGGAGCCGTTCGGAGAGCGCGGCACGCCTCGAGCGCCTGAGCCGTGGTGCTCGGCTGTCGAAAGACGCGATGGTTGGTGATCAAGCGGATGACACCCGACAGCACGAGCTCGCTCATCCCGACCGGCTCGTCGCCGACGAGTCGATCTTCCATCCAGGCACGATACGCGGCGTGCCGGGCGCTGTCGCGGCGGATGGCATAGACGCAGACGTTGACATCAAGGAGCAGCATTGTCGCCCAGCAGCTCGGCGAGGGCGTCCTTGTCTTCCAGGTCGACGCCCGCCTGCAACCCACCGCTGCCGTGGGTCGGCAACCGGAACTCGGTGCGGCCGCCTTCGTCGCCGCACCGCCGCAGCAGTGCGCGCAACGCGTCGTCGACTATCGCTCCGAGCGGCCGGGATGTTTTCGCCGCCAGGACCTTTGCCTCGGCGAGCAAGTCGGCGTCGATGTTGATCGTCGTCCGCACCTGCGCATCATAGCATCAGTTATCGGCATCATGATGCGCACGGCTCCCGTGTCTGCGCCCTCCGTTAGCCTGCCAAGGTGAGTTCAGCAGAGGCCGGCCCCGCCCCGCCCGAGGTTCGGCGGCAGTGGCGCGAACTGGCCGACGAGGTGCGCGAACACCAGTTCCGCTACTACGTGCGCGACGCGCCGATCATCTCCGACGCGGAGTTCGACGAGCTGCTGCTGCGGCTGACGGCGCTCGAGGAGCGCTATCCCGAGCTGCGCACCCCCGATTCGCCCACCCAGCTGGTCGGCGGCGCCGGCTTCGCCACCGACTTCGCCTCCGCCGAGCACCTGGAGCGCATGCTCAGCCTGGACAACGTGTTCAGCACCGACGAGTTCGACGCGTGGGCCGCCCGCATCCACGCCGAGGTCGGCACCGACGTGGCCTTCCTGTGCGAGCTCAAGATCGACGGGGTGGCGCTGTCGCTGGTCTACCGCGAGGGCCGGCTGGTGCGGGCGGCGACCCGCGGCGACGGGCGGGTCGGCGAAGACGTGACGCTCAACGCGCGCACCATCGACGACGTCCCCGAACGGCTCACGGCCGGCCCGAATCACCCGATACCCGAGGTGCTCGAGGTGCGCGGTGAGGTGTTCTTCCGGCTCGCCGACTTCGAGGCCCTCAACGCCAGCCTCGTCGAGGAGGGCAAAACGCCGTTCGCCAACCCGCGCAACAGCGCCGCGGGCTCGCTGCGGCAGAAGGACCCCGCGGTCACCGCCCGCCGCAGGCTCCGGATGATCTGCCACGGGCTCGGGCACACCGAGGGATTCCGGCCCGCGACCCTGCACGACGCCTACCTTGCGCTCGGTGCCTGGGGACTGCCCGTCTCCAGCCACACCACCCGGGTCGACAGCGTCGCCGGCGTGCACGAGCGGATCC
>NZ_JBYCLG010000154.1:0-6483 GCF_057473785.1 Mycobacterium sp. TH-M103 | reverse complement strand
CGTCGGACAGCCCCAGCACCCCGGCGGGGTGCAGCAGCATCTCCCGGATGGCGTCGCAGTTGCCGTCGGCGTAGTTGAACAGCGGCAGCATCAGCATCGAGGTCGCCTCCGCCTCGAGCATGAGGTCATACAGCGTCGACAGGGGGTCCTCGCCGCGCGCCGCGGCGATGGCGGCGACGGTGCGGTCTGGGGTGGGCTCGTAGTCGGGCGGGTTGCCCAGCGCGTAGAGCCGGTGCAGCGAGTGCTGCACCAGCGCGAACATCCCGTCGAACAACTGGGTGGGGTCGACGGGCAGGTCGTCCTCGGACAGGATGGCCGCCTTCACGGCGGGGTCGGCGAGGCGCTGCGCGAGTTCCGCGCGGCTGCACTCGGCCTTCAGCCGGCGGTAGGTGGGCCGGTGGCTGAAGCCGTGATGGCCCTGGAAGCCGATCATCATGCCGAACGGGCGCGCCGCGATCTGCGGGTAGAGCCGGGCGCCGGCCGCGTGGGCGTCCGCGGAGAGGTCCAGCATCTCGCGCCACAGCTTCGGGTCCGCGTCCACCTGGATCAGGGCGAACGACACCGGCCGGTCGATCTCGCCGCTCAGCCGGCGCATCCAGTCCAGCTCCTTCTTCGGGCCGATGATGTCCTCGCCCGCCGCCCCCTGCGGCGCCAGTTCGAACACCGCCTGCCCGCCGGCGGCCATGGCGCGGCCCAGGCCGAACAGCTCCTCCTCGGCGGCGAACGTGCCGGGCACGGGTTCGCCGTCCATCGCCCGGTGGCCCAGGGTGCGCGACGTCGAAAACCCAAGGGCGCCGGCCTCGATCGCCTCGGTGACCAGCCGCCCCATCGCTGCGATGTCATCCGGGGTGGCCGGCTCGTTGCGGGCGCCCCGCTCGCCCATCGCGTAGGCGCGGACGGCGCCGTGGGCGACCTGGGAACCCACGTCGATCGCGAAGCGCTGCTCACCGATGGCGTCGAGGTACTCCGGATAGCTCTCCCAGCCCCAGGTGATGCCCTCGGTCAGCGCGGTGCCGGGGATGTCCTCGACGCCCTCCATCAACTCGATCAGCCATTGCTCACGGCCCGGTCGGACCGGGGCGAAACCCACGCCGCAGTTGCCGGTGACCACGGTGGTGACGCCGTGACCGCTGGAGGGCTCCAGCGAGCTGTCCCAGCTCACCTGGCCGTCGTAGTGGGTGTGGATGTCGACGAAGCCCGGGGCCACCACGCGGCCCGTCGCGTCGATGGTCTCGGCCGCCTCGGCGGTTTGCAACCCGCCCGGCGCAGCGTCGTCGGCCCCGCGGCGCACGACGTCGACGATCTTGCCGTCCTTGATCCCGATGTCCGCGCGGTAGCGCTGCGCGCCCGTGCCGTCGACGACGGTGCCACCGATGATTTTCAGGTCGAACATGTGGGCTTCTCCTTGTCGTCGTGCGGCATTACGCGACGCGACGTAGCGTAACTGCAGACGATATTCCCGGAGCTGGGCCGAGTCAATGGATTGCGGGCCGCCGCGGGGCCCGGACCGGCCGCCTCGTGCCGACAAGCCAAGGGGCACAACGAGATCGCCGGGCACGGCGGAGGTTACAGCGACGCCCGCAGCGCGGCGACGGTCTCCAGGTCCTCCAGCGCCGCCACACCGCGGCGCAGGCCTTCCATCGCGATGTCGTCGGCCTGCATCCCGCCCATTCCGGCGGTGATCAGCGGGGCGACGTAGGCGTACAGGGCACCCTGGCGGTACCGCAGCCACAGCTCGTCGCGGTCGAGGCCGGGGCCGCCCGCTGCGGCCAGGCCGCGCCGGTAGTCGTCGAGCAGCTCGCGCTGAGCCGCGCGCCGGTCTTCCGGTGTCAGGCTGGTGATCAGCGTGTAGGCGAGTTCGCGGCCGGGGTGTCCGCGCCGCACCGCCTGCCAGTCCAGCAGCCCCGCCTTGCCGCCGTGAAAGTACATGTTGCCCGGGTGTGCGTCGCCGTGCATGACCGTGTGCGGCGGGGTGTCGATCAGCGCCGCCACGGCGCGGTAGTTGTCGGCGATGAACCGGCCCCGCTCGACGGGGATGTCGGTACGCCCGGCGAGGCGCTGCATCGAGGCGTGCATCAGTGACCCGGTCAACAGCGAGGTCACGTCGCCCGACGGGGTGTAGAGCCACCCCAGCGGGCCGCGCCCGTCGCGGGGCAGGCGGTTGTAGAAGGTGGCGTGCAGGTCGGCCAGCAGGTCGACGATCAGGGCGGCCTGGTCGGTGGAGATCGGGTGCAGCGTGTCGGGAAACTCGTACGACTCGGCGGGCAGGTCCTCCAAAACCAGCAGATACCGGCCCGTCCAGCCGTCGAAGGCGGCGCCGTAGCAGTAGGGCGCGCCGTTGACCTGCGGTGCGAGTTCGCGGTAGAAGCGCACCTCGGTGTGCCCCAGGCGGCCCAGTTCCCCCATCAGCCGGGTGGCGGCCGACTTTGCGCCGATCTTGACGAACACCGATTCGGGAACGTCCGTGCCGGTCAGCACCAGCCGGGCCCGCGACGACGTCCCCGCGTTGCTGCTCAGGATGCGCACCGACCTCACGGTGGCCCCCATGACCCTGGAGAGCACCGTGGCGTCGATGTCGTCGACCGTGCGGGGAAGGCTCGCCCAGCCGCTCACGATCGCGTCGGTGCCCACCCGGCTTAGCCCGCGAGCCAGGTGGGCGCCTAGCTCGACGACGGCGACCGCTTGTGCCACAGCAGTTGTCATGCGAGTCCATTCTGGTCGTCGAACAGCGTGGCGCGGCCACTGCCGCCCGGCTCCTGGGACAAAAATAGCTCAGCGTCTGGACATCAGACAATATGAAGTTATTGTCTGATTGGTGGGACCAGGGCGCGCACCACGAACTGCTCGACGAACCGGCGCTTGTCGGCCACGGGGCGATGCCGCCACGCCGGCGCCAGCAAGAACAGCGTCGTCGTGTGCAACCACTGGACGACCGCGCGGGGATCGAGGTCGTCATAGAGACGACCCGCCGCCTTCCACCGCTCCAGCAACGGCCCGTAATGGCGCAGCAGCAACTCCACGAGGGGTTCGGAGCCCTTCTCCAGGGCAGTGGACACCGCGGTGCTCTCGGCGGCGAACAGAGCCTCGTTCAGCGGATTGCCCGCCACCGACTCG
The DNA here is from genome assembly GCF_057473785.1 of Mycobacterium sp. TH-M103. Lineage (NCBI taxonomy): Bacteria > Bacillati > Actinomycetota > Actinomycetes > Mycobacteriales > Mycobacteriaceae > Mycobacterium > Mycobacterium sp. TH-M103. The sequence goes on along the minus strand of NZ_JBYCLG010000154.1, from coordinate 3,369 downwards.
ACGCGGGACAGGACCATCTCGGGCAGCGACCGGCCCGGATCCTCCATCTCGGGCAGCGAGCGGACCAGCTCGCCGAGCGCACCGTCGACGCGCATCAGCAGCATGCCCAGCAGGACGTCGTCGCGGCCGGGAAAGTAGCGGTAAACCGTCGAGCGCGAGACCCCCGCCTCGTCGGCCACCTCGCCCATCCGGAACTGGGTGTTGCCCCGGCGGACGATGCAGCGCCCCGCGGCGTCCAGGATGCGCCGGCGGGCCTCCTCGTCGTCGAGGATCGCGCGGTCGTCGCCCCACCACCGGCTCGGTTCCATGGCGCCGATGTTACGGGATGCGTTGCGCCACGCAAGATCCCAAATGCCGCTACGTGAAAGGCCAATGGTGGGAACGGCCGCGGCAGGTGAGTCGTGCTCGCACCGGCATGCCCCGGCCCGGCGGGCGGGACTTGCGTTGGGCCACTGCAGAACCGGCGTCTCGACGGGGCGCCCGGCTTCTCCGGGATCGACGGCGGCATCACCTGCAGCGGCGCGCGCCGCGCCGGGCCCGCCGAAACCGCCGAGCCCGTCGAGGGCGGACCGCGCCGAACGCATCCGGCAGGTGCCGACGCCCGCACCATGACCGGGCTGTTCCCGGCGTCCACCGACCCGAATATGATCGGGTGAGGCTCAAGCTGCGCCGCGATCACAGGGGACCACGAGGGAGTGGAGAGTTCCATGCCGAACGAGAAGCAAGCGGACCGGATGACCTCGGGCAAGGGGTTCATCGCGGCGCTCGACCAAAGCGGTGGATCGACCCCGAAGGCACTGCGCCAGTACGGCATCTCCGACGACGCGTACTCCTCCGAGAAGGAGATGTTCGACCTCATCCACGAGATGCGGTCGCGGATCATCACCTCCCCCGCCTTCACCGGGGACCGGGTCCTGGCGGCGATCCTGTTCGAACAGACCATGGACCGCGACATCGAGGGCAGGCCGTCGACCACCTACCTGTGGGAGACCAAGGGCGTGGTGCCCATCCTCAAGATCGACAAGGGCCTGGCCGAGGCGTCCGACGGCGTCCAGCTGATGAAGCCGATGCCGGGTCTGGACGACTTGCTGGAGCGCGCCGTCAGCAAGGGCGTCTTCGGCACCAAGGAGCGCTCGGTGATCGGCGCCGCCAACCGCCACGGCATCGCCGCGGTGGTCGCCCAGCAGTTCGAGGTGGGCCACCAGGTGCTCGGCCACGGGCTGGTGCCGATCCTGGAACCCGAGGTCACGATCTCCATCCCGGACAAGGCGGAGGCCGAGGCGATCCTGCGCGACGAGATCACCAAGCAGCTCGACACCGTGCCCGACGGGCAGCGGGTGATGATCAAGCTCAGCCTGCCCAGCGAGGTCAACTACTACCGGCCCCTGATCGAACATCCGAAGGTGATGCGGGTGGTGGCCCTGTCCGGCGGCTACTCCCGCGAGGAGGCCAACGAGCTGCTCGCCAAGAACGCGGGGCTGATCGCCAGCTTCAGCCGCGCGCTGACCGAGGGGCTGTCTGCCGACCAGACCGACGAGCAGTTCAACGCCACGCTGGACAAGGCGATCCAGTCGATCTACGACGCCTCGGTCGCCGGCTGAGCCCGCGGGCTCAGTAGCGGTGGTCGGCAATCGGCGGCCGGCCCTGGCGGGCATCGCGCTCGTCGGAGACCAATGCGGGCACCATCTCGCTGGTCACCAGCCCGTCTTCGCGGGTCAGCTCGTCGACCACCTCGAAGGATTCGGCGATGTTGGCCGGGGTGTCGATGATGGTGGTGACGACGGGGACGCGGCGGCCCAGGGCTAGCACCTTGTCGCCGCGCGGCGGATGGTTGCCGTGAAAGCCCCAGATGCCGCGCAGCACCGTCGCGCCGTCGGGCGTCTTGCGCCGCCAGAGCCGCTGGACCAGCGCCCGGTGAATCGGCACGCCGCCGCGGCGCGCCGACTCGGAGGTGTACACCGACAGCTTCTGCCACAGCGGCAGGCCGTGCCCGTCGGCCTTCGGCAGGGCGTGCGGCGGTTCCAGCAACGCCCCGTCCCGCTTGCACACGCGCACCCGCTCGAGCGTGATCATCGGGTGCTCGAGCAGGCCGCCGAGCTCGGGCAGCACGCGGCCGATCAGCTCGCCGGACCCCACGGCCACGACCATCAGGGGCACGTCGGCGTTGAGGGCGAAGAACCGCGCCCGCTGCCGCTGCCCGTGCGCGACGCCGTCGACACCCAGGAACACCGAGGCTCCGGCGATGTGGCGCCGGTGCATCAGATCGCAGATCGCGATGTAGGCCGGAACCCCGTAGACGCGTTCCTTGCGGCCCAGGTGGATCGTCAGCTTGACCGCCTCGGGAAACGCGTCGCCGAGTTCCAGCGGCTCGATCTCCCCGCGCAGCAACCGCGCCCGTTCGAGGGTGACCAGCCCGCGTTGCTTGACCGCGAGCACGTCGTCGAGGAGCCCTTCGATCGTGGGCCTGCTGTCCACCGCCGTGATCAGCACGGGCGGGTCCTCCGAGAGCGTCAGGGACTGGTCGGAGCGGTAGTGGCGGCCCGTCCCGAAGCCGCCGACCCCGCGCAACAGCACGCTGCTGGCGACGCCGCGCCGTTGGTAGAGGCCCAGCAGCACATCCGAGACGAATCCGTCGTCGGTGCGGCGGCGTTCGGCCAGATACGTGCTCAGCTTCAGGCACTCTTCATCCACGGCGAGTCCTGAACCGTTGCCGCGCTGGAGGTTTCACCGCCAACGCCCGCCGGGGCGGCGGCACCGTCCGCGCCGGGGAAGCTCCGTCACTGTGCTCGACCACTGTGCCGCGAGCTTACCCGCCCGGCGAACCCGGTGCCGGTTCGAGCCCGAGTGCCCCGACGATGAGGCGGGCCGTCAGTTCGGCCCGGGACAGCGAATACGCCTGGGCGTCAGAAAGTATCGGGTACACCACGCCCCCGACGATGGCGTCGGCGGCGGACTCGGCGGTCGCCTCGTCGGCGCCGTGCGCCAGCAGCCGTGCCCGGACACTTTCGTGCAGTGGTGAGCTGAAGCCGGCCCGCAACTTGACGGCGGTGTCCTCGTGTTCGATGCCCGCGACGGTCAGGATGCGCAGCATCGCCGACCCGCGGGACGTGGTCAGGGCCGCGGCGAGCTTGTGCACCCACCCGACGAGGTCGGCGGCCAGGTCGGCGGTGTGGTCGACCGACGCGAGAATCCTGTCGGCGTCTTCGAGGACGACGTCGGCGACAAGTGCAGGACGGCTGGGCCACCAGCGATAGATCGTCTGCTTTCCCACTCCGGCCCGGGCCGCGACCGCCTCGATGGTCAGGCCGTCGAACCCGCGCTCCATCAACAGCTCCCGCGTGGCGGTGACGATGGCGGTGCGCGACTTCT
>NZ_JBYCLG010000153.1:0-29690 GCF_057473785.1 Mycobacterium sp. TH-M103 | reverse complement strand
AGCCGACGTCGCCGCCGGTCAACGAGCACCTCGTCGAATTGCTCCTGCTCATCGACGCGTGCCGCCGGTCCCGTGCGGGACGGGTGACCGCGGTGGTGCCGTACTTCGGCTACGCGCGCCAGGATCGGCGCACCGCGCCGGGGCAGGCCCTCGGCTCGGCCGTGGTCGCCGACGCGATCGCCGCCGCGGGCGTCGACCGGCTCGTGATCGTCGATCCCCATACCCCGACCCTGGAAGCGGTGTGCCGGATCCCGGCGGAAGCTCTGTCGGCCGTCCCGGTCCTGGCCGGCGAGCTGGCCGGCGGGTTGCCCGACGGCGCGGTGGTGGTCGCCCCCGACCTGGGTGCGGTCAAGCTGGCCGAGCGGTACGCGGCGGTGCTGGGCGGCCCGGTGGCGGTGGTGCGCAAACAGCGTGACGCGGGCTCGGCCGTCGCCGCCCTGGACGTCGCCGGCGACGTGCGCGGCCGCCCGGCGGTGATCGTCGACGACATGATCACCACCGGGGCCACCATCGAAGCCGCCGTCGGTTTGCTGCGTGCGCGCGGCGCCGCACCCGACATCGTCGTCGCCGCCACGCACGGGCTGTTCGTCCATGCCGCGGCCGGCCGCCTGCAGCGGCTCGGGCTGCGCCGCGTGCTGGTCAGCGACACCGTGGCGGTCAAGGCGACGGGGATCGGTATCGCCTCGGTCGCGCCGACGATCGCCGACGCCGTCGCCTGTTTGCACGCCGACAGGCAGCTACCTTGATTCAGCCGGCTTGGACCGTGATGTGCTTTTCGGCCGACGCCGCGGCCTTCTGCTCGGGGACGGCCACGTCCACGGTCAGGATGCCCTTGTCGTAGGTGGCCTTGATGGCCTCCTCGTCGGCGCCGGCCGGCAACGTGATCGAGCGGGTCAGCGAGCCGTAGCAGAACTCCGAGCGGCCCTTGGATTCCTTCTTCTCGGTTCGCTCCGCCTTGATCGTGAGCTGGCCGTGGTGCACGGTGATGTCGATGTCCTTGGCCGGGTCGATGCCGGGCAGTTCGGCGTGCAGCAGGTAGTGGCCGTCCTCCAGCTCTTCCGCGAGCCGGATCAGGTGGCCGGAGCGCAGGCCCGCCCAGGACGGCATGCCGGTGCGCAGGTCCGACCAGAGATCGGACCAGTCCGGCAGCCAGGAGCGTGGTTGGTGACGGGCAGGGAGATCGTTCATGACCCCTCCTCGGTTTCGGTTTGCTGTTGACGTGCCATCGATCCTTGGACCACGCGCCGCCGACCGGTAGGGACCGAAGTCCCATGCACCGCCGCAATTCGGCCCGAACAGGCTGGCGCCCACTGTCTTCGGTCGGCCGGTAGACGGTCCCGGATCAGGCGAGCCATTCCAGTTCGTCGGCCGCCTCGTTCAGTGCGGCCGCCAGTTCGCGGGCCGCCGGCGCGTCCAGCGCGTCCAGGTGGCGGGTGTGCACGGTGATCCACCGCCGCGTCGAGCCGTCTTCCTCCTGCCGGCCGCAGATCTCCACGCGGGCCAGCCCTCCTCGGCGCATGGTGCCCTTGAAGTCGCGGAACCAGTTGCCGTCACGTTGCCAGCCGAACATGCGCACCGCCCCCGTGGGCGGGACCACCTGGTCCAACGGCGAGGCCGCGGTCTCGTTGTCGGCCGCCCACTGCCGCGCCATCTCCAGCAGCGTGTGCGGCTCGTCGTGTTCGAGGCGCTCCAGCTGGGCGATCTGCGCCGCGGTGAGCTGGTCGGCCACGTCGCGCCAAGTCTGCGTAGTGCTCTCAGATGCGGTCATAGTTTGCAGTGTGCGCAGCCGGACCGGCGAGCGACCAGGGTCAAAGGTCACGTTCTAGGTCCCGGTGCGCACACCGCCGGGCCGGTCAGCCGATCTCGGTGCGCAGCCCGTGGTGCCGCAGCTCCAGCTCACTGCTGATCCCGGTGAACAGGTCGCGCGCGTCGACCTCCAGGCCGCGCAGCTTGACCTCCAGCGCACCCGGCTTCTTGTCGACGACGACCTTGCCGGCGGGATCCATCGGGTACTCGTTCCGGGCTGCCGAGGCATCCTGCGGGCTCTCCGCCGCCAACCGGTACCCGTGGTTGTCGCGAAGTCTGTCGGCGACCGCGGTGACCAGTTCGCGTTCGAGCTCTCCGGCGTCGACCTGTGCTGGGATGGTCACGGTCATCCTGGTCACCCGGACCACGCTACTCTCGTCATCCGCGGCCCGGGGAATCCTGCCGCTGGTGGTCGCCCCGGTGTCGAACCGCGAACTCGCCGTCGTAGGCCCGCGGCAACGCTCCAAAATAACCCTGCGCCGTGACTTTTCGTCGCGGTCAGGGGCTCGCGGGCGTGGCCACGCGGCTCAGGTGTTCGATGAACCAGTCCCGGGCCAGCGCCGCGACCTGCTCGAGCGTGCCGGGTTCCTCGAAGAGGTGGGTGGCGCCGGGAACGACGGCGAGCTCGCAGACGCCGGGGATCATGGCCCGGGCGTGCCGATTGAGCTCCAGCACCACGTCATCACGCCCGCCGACGATCAGCAGCGTCGGGGCAAGGACCTCGGTCAGCGCGTCACCCGCCAGGTCCGGTCGCCCACCGCGGGACACCACCGCCGCCACGTTGACTCGGGGATCGGCGGCGGCGACCAGGGCCGCGCCCGCACCGGTGCTAGCGCCGAAGTAGCCGACCGGTAGCGCCGCGGTGTCGGGCTGGCCGGCCAGCCAGCCGGTCACGTCGACCAGGCGGCGTGCCAGCAGCCCGATGTCGAACACGTTGGCGCGATTGCGTTCCTCCTCGGGGGTGAGCAGGTCGAACAGCAGGGTCGCGAGGCCCGCCGCGTTCAAGACCTCCGCCACGTAGCGGTTGCGCGGGCTGTGGCGGCTGCTGCCGCTGCCGTGGGCGAACACCACGACGCCGACCGGCCGCTCCGGGACCGTCAGGTGCCCGGCCACCGACACCGGGCCGGCGCTCACCCGCACCTCCTCGTCGCGTATGGGCGGGTCGTCGGCGGCGCCGACCGTGGGCTCGCGGAAGCCTTCCCGGGCACGGTCGAGCAGGGCGACCACCTCGTCGTCGGAGGTCTGCGTGAAGTTGCAGTAGCCCTGGCCGACCGCGTAGAAGAACTCCGGGGTGTGCAGGCAGATCACGTCGTCGGCGTATCCGGAGAATCTGGCGAAGATGTCGCGCCCGCCGATCGGCACAGCCAGGACCACACGGTTCGCGCCCTGGGCGCGCGCCACCTCGCAGGCGGCCTTGGCGGTGGCGCCGGTCGCGACGCCGTCGTCGACGATCACCGCGATCCGCCCGGCCACCGGGATGCGTGCGTGGCCGCGCCGGAAGCGTTCCGAGCGGCGCTCCAGCTCGGTGCGTTGCCGCGCCTCGACTGCGGCCATCTCGTCCTCGGAGAGGTCGGCTTCGTCCACCACGGCGTCGTTGATCACCCGGATGCCGCCCTCGCCGATGGCGCCGAAGGCCAGCTCGGGCTGATACGGCACCCCCAGCTTGCGCACCACCAGCACGTCCAGGGGCGCGTTGAGCGCCCGGGCGACCTCGAAGGCCACCGGCACCCCACCGCGCGGCAGCCCCAGCACGACAATGTCCTGGCCGCGCAACGGTTCCAGGCGTTCGGCCAGGTGTCTCCCGGCGTCGACGCGATCGTCGAACAGCCGCATACCACCGCGCAACGTGCCCAGCCGCCCGCTCGGCAAACTTTCGTCCATGCATCGAGTCTGTCGCGGCGGGTCGGCGCACCGAAGGGCCGTTAGGCCCCACTTTTTTGGGGGGGTACCAACGCCCCCAGCGCGCGGCCGGCACGTGCGGCGGATGACCTTGGGCGCACTGTCACGGCACTTTCATCCCCTCCCGGCCGGGCCCGCGGGGTGCGATGGTGGCGTCGATATGTGCCAGCGATCGACTGTGGCGGGTGGCAAGTATGGCCGGCGATTCCGATGTGGTGACCGTGCTGCTGGGCGGCGACGTGATGCTCGGGCGGGGCGTCGACCAGGTTCTGTCCCGACCCGGTGACCCGCAGTTGCGCGAGCCGCACCTGCGCGACGCGCGCGGCTACATACGGCTGGCCGAGCACGCGCACGGGCCGATACCGCGCCCCGAGCATTGGAACTGGCCGTGGGGCGAGGTGCTGGCGCTGCTCGACGAGGCCGCACCCGATGTCCGGCTGATCAACCTCGAAACGACGATCACCGCCGGCGGCCGGTTCGCCGAGGGCAAGACGGTCTGTTACCGCATGCATCCGGACAACCTGCCCGCGCTGACGGCGTTGCGGCCCGACGTGTGCGCCCTGGCCAACAATCACATTCTCGATTTCGGCTACCAGGGACTGGCCGACACCGTTGCGGCCTTGACCGGGGCGCAGATCCAGACCGTCGGGGCGGGCGCCGACGTGCTCGCCGCGCGGCGTCCGGCGGTGCTGGCGGGCCGCGGCGGGCACCGCTTGCTTGTCGGCTCGGTGGCGGTGACGTCGGCCGGTGTGCCCGAAAGCTTTGCGGCGCAAGCAGATCTGCCGGGGGTGTGGCTGATCGCGGACACGGCGCTGCGGGATGCCGTCGAGGAGGTGGCGGCCGAGGTCCTGGCCCACCGACGCGACGGCGACGTCGCGATCGTCTCGGTGCACTGGGGATCCAATTGGGGCTACGCGATGACGGCGAGCGAAATCGCGTTCGCGCACCGGCTGATCGACGCCGGCATCGACGTCGTGCACGGACACTCCTTGCACCACCCAGGCCGATCGAGATATACCGCGGCCGGCCGATCCTGTACGGCTGCGGCGACGTCATCGACGACTACGAAGGCATCGGGGGCCACGAGTCGTTCCGTGGCGACCTCCGCCTGCTCTATCTGGTGAGCACCGACGCGGCCAGTAGGGAACTGGTCTCGCTGCGGATGATCCCGATGCGCGTGCGGCGGATGCGACTCGAGCGGGCCTCGCGCGCCGACACCGAATGGCTGCGCACCACCATGGGCCAGACCGGCCGCTGTTTCGGCACCCGTGTCGCGGTCGGGCCCGACGGGCTTTTGCAGGTTGCGCCGGGTCGCACCGACGGGCACCCTCGGATCACTCAGACGCTCACCGGCGGGCGGGGTGAACCGCGGGCGGCCAAGGGCGGCAACGGGAACCGCCCCGCGATCGGTCATGCCTCCCGCGGGAGGTGATCCGGGTCAGCGCAGCTCGGCGATCACCTTCGAGAAGTTGTCGATGTGGTTGTCCTGCACCGTGAATGATGTGATGCCGTACTGGTCGCGGTAGCCGCGCAACGTGTCGGCCATTTCGCGTGGTGTCCCGCTGAGCACCGACGGCATGGACAGCAGTTCGTCGTCGGAGAGCTCCGAGGCGTACATGCGGGTCATCGTCAAGTCCGGCATGCGGGACCCGTCGGTCGGCACGGCGGTGATGGCCAGGTTGAGCTCCAGCGAGTCGAACCGGTCACCGGCTGCGCTGCGCACGAACTCGACACGCTCGGCCAGTGGGTCGTCGACGTCGCGAACCCGGGAACCGGTCAGGCCGATGATGCTGGCGTGCCGGGCGGCAATCGTCAGCACCCGGTCGCCGTTGCCGGCGATCAGGATCGGCGTGGTCGGGTGGTGCTCCTCGAGGTAGGTCGTCATGTGCTCGAGGTAGTCGACCCGGGCGCCGGCGCTCGGGTACGGCAGTTCGGCCGCCTCGAACTCCTCGCGGACGTATCCGGTGCCCAGCCCGACCTCGAGGCGGCCGTCGCTGAGCACGTCCAGAGCCTGAAGGTCCCTGCTGAGCAGGGCCGGCTTGTAGAAGGCCGCGTTGAGCACGTACATGCTCATCCGCATCCGCGTCGTGATCATCGCGGCCGCGGTCAGCGTCGGGAACGGTGCCGCCGCACCGATGTGGTCGGGCACGCACAGCACGTCGAAGCCGAAAGCCTCGGCGCGCTTCACCTTCTCCTGCAACCTCTCGCGGGACTTGAAGAAGCGCATGCTCATTCCGAAGCGAAAATCCTTGGCCACCAACAACCTCCGATCGACAGTTACGAAAACTCACCAACACCTGGCCGAGTCCGCCAGCGCCCGCACCAGGCCGGCGGTGACCGGCGACAATCCGTCGTCGCCGGCCGGTTGCCGACGCGGGCCGAGGCCGCGGACGCGCACCGACAACTCCAGCTGGGCCCCGCCGTCGCGCACGCGGTTGACGGGGTTGTCCGGATGCAGGCCGCGCAGTGCGCGCGGGATCCTGTCGAGTTCGGTGACGACCTCATACCCGCTCAGCCGGATGTGCCGGGCCAGGTGCGTGGCCAGTGCGCGGTTGCGGCCACCGGCCAACAGCTGCGTGCTGCGCCCGATGCGCCCGTAGCCGTGCAGCGAGACCGCGACGTCGACGTGGTCCAGGAACTCGGCGAGCCGCGCCGACTCGGCGGGGTCGAACCGGGCCGACGGCAGGTGGTGCGGGTAGCGGTCGGGGTGGCGCAACACGTACAGCGATGCCCCGGCGGCCTCGGCGGCACGTTCGGCGACGACGTCGGTCATCTTCTCGAGGCCGCCGCCGTGGACGGCGAGAAATCCGAAGCGGGACCGCAACCGGCTGACCTCGACCATCCCGGGTTCACCAAGCAACTCCGAAAGGGACTGTGGCGCAGTCCCTGTGGCGGAAACAGGGCGCTGCCGGCGTGCGGGATCCCAGAGGTGCAGAAACGAGATCCAGCACTGCGGCAGGCCGTGGTGGACGGCCCCGTCGATGATGCGCGGCAGGTAGCCCGGGCGCGGTGGACCGGGAACCACGCGGTGGTCGATGTACACCCAGGCGGGCGAGGGGCCGTCGCCGGTGACCACGGTCAGCCGGTCCCGCCGGTAGCGCACGGGCACGCCCTCCGCGCCGTCGAGTGCGGCCAGGTCGCTGTCGGAGACCTGCCAGAGCACCCCGTGCACCCGGCTGCCGGACAGGGGTTCGATGGTGGCGACGCCGCGCTGGTTGATCAGCCAGTCGTGATCGGACAGCACCGCCGGCCGCGGGTCGGCCGCGTCGGGACAGCGCAGCGCCATCTGCCTGACGCACAGGTTCGATCCGTATGCGAAGTAGGGATGCCGCCGGGCCGGCATCTAGCCGGCCACCGTCAGCCAGATCAGCACCACGTTAAGCAGACTAACCATCACCGCGACCGCCCATCCGATAACGGTGGTGACGGGATGGTTGGCGTCGCTGCCCATCAGCCGGCGGTCGCTGGTGAGCCTGATCAGGGGAAGCACCGCGAACGGTATCCCGAACGACAGCACGACCTGCGAGAGGACCAGCGCGCGGGTGGGGTCGAACCCGAGCGCCAGGATCGCCAGCGCGGGGCACAGCGTCACCACGCGGCGCACCACCATCGGCACCGATCGGTGCAGCAACCCCTGCATGATCATGGCGCCGGCATAGGCGCCCACCGACGACGACGCGAGCCCCGAGGCGAGCAAGCCGATCGCGAACAGCACCGCGATCGCCGGGCCCAGGGTGTCGTGGATGGCGGCGTAGGCGCCGTCGATGGACACGGTGATGTCGCGGTGTTGCAGGTTGATCGCGGCGACCAGCAGCATCGCCGCGTTCACCGTCCCGGCCACCGCCATCGCCAGCACCACGTCGACGCGGGTGACGCGCAGCAGCATGCTCCGGCGCGGGCCCTTGTCGGGATGTCCGTGCCGGTCGAGGGCCAGGCCGGAGTGCAGATACACCGCATGCGGCATCACCGTCGCGCCCAGGATCGCGGCGGCCAGCAGCACGCTCTCGCTGCCCCGGAAGTGCGGCAGCAGCCCGCCCATGACGTCGCCGGGCGGGGGCGTCTTGACGAAGAAGCTCGCCGCGAAGCCGATCGCGATCACCAGCAGCAAACCCGTGATCACCCGCTCGAAGAGGATCTGGCCGCGGCGGTCCTGGATCGCCAGCAACAGCAGGGACACGACGCCGGTGACGATCCCGCCGATCAGCAGCGGCAGGCCGAACAGGATGCGCAGGGCGATGGCACCGCCGATGACTTCGGCGGCGTCGGTCGCAACCGCGACGAGCTCGGCCTGGACCCAGTAGACCAGCCGCGCCGGGCGGCTCATCCGCCTGCCGATCGTGGCGGGCAGCGACCGGCCGGTCACCAGCCCGAGTTTCGCCGACAGGTACTGCACCAGTCCCGCCAGCACGTTGGCCACCACGATGACCCACAGCAGCAGGTAGCCGAACTTCGCGCCGGCGCTGACGTTGGCGGCGACGTTGCCGGGATCGACGTAGGCGATGGCGGCGACGAACGCCGGGCCGAGCAGGTACCAGCTTATCTTCAGCCCGGACTGGGTGCCCTGCGCCAACGTGCCGATCCCTCGATTCAGTTTCCCGAATAGAAAAGTGAGGTTAGCCGAAGACGCCGGCGCCCGGTCACACCCGGGCCCGGTGTTCGGATTCCGGCCTCACCCGGGGACGTAAAGGCCTTGGCCCGTGACCAGCGGCAAGTCCAGCGTGGTGCGGATACCCGCCGGCGCGGCGACCACCGCGGGGATCGCGTTGACGACCCGCATCGCGGTGGCGACCAGCCCGGCGTGGTTGTGGTCGCCGAGGCGGCTGCCCAGGCAGACGTCGATGGCGTAGGAGGGTTCGCCGGTGATCTCGATGCGGTAGGAGCCGCCGGGCTGCGCGGGCTGCGGCCACTCGGGGCACAGGTCCTCGCGCAGCCGGGTCACGTGCTCGAGGACGACGACGGGGTCGCCGTTGACCATTCCGAACACCTCGAAGCGCAGCGCCGCGGCGGTGCCCTCGGCGATGTGACCCGAGGCGATGTCGAAGTCCTCGGGCGCCGGTTCGCGGACGTAGACCTCGGCCACCTCGTCGAGCGTGATCCCCAGGCCCGCCGCCAACTGCCGCACCACCGATCCCCACGCCATACTCAGCACGCCGGTCTGCAGCAGCATCGGGATCTCGTCGAGCGGCTTGCCGAAGCCCATCACGTCGAACATGACGGCGTGGCTGTCGTAGGTGGCGTAGTCGACGATCTCCATGCAGCGGATCTGCTGGATGTTCTGGCAGGTGCCCGCGAGGGCCAGCGGCAGCAGGTCGTTGGCGAAGCCCGGGTCGATGCCGTTGACGAACAGGCTCGAATTGCCTTCCTGCGCAGCCTCTTCCAGAGGGTTGATGAGCTCGTCGGGGATCACCTGCCACGGGTATTGCAGAAAGACCGGACCGCTGCCCACCACGTTGATTCCCGCCGCCAGGATGCGCCGGTAGTCGTCGAGGGCCTCCATCAGCCGGTTGTCCGCCAGCGCGGTGTAGACGGCGCACCGCGGGCCGGTGGCCAGCACCGCGTCCAGGTCGGTGCTGGCCAGCACGCCGGTAGGTTCCGTCAGGCCGGCAAGTTCCGCCGCGTCCTTGCCGGATTTCGCCTCCGAGGACACCCAGACACCGGTGAGCTCGAACTGCGGATTGGTGATCAGCGCCTTCAGCGCGTGTACACCGACGTTGCCGGTGCCCAGTTGGACGACGGGGATTGCCATGGCTGCTCCTCTAGAGGTCGGGGACTCACAGGTCGGGGACGGGGATGTCGAGGTTGGGGTAGGTGAGGCCGCCGTCGACCTCCAGCGTCTTGCCGGTCAGGAAGCTACCGGCCGGCGACGCCAAATAGACTGCGGCGGCGGCGATGTCGTCGGTGTCGCCGAGGCGGCGCAGCGGTGTCGCCTTCTCCATCGGCGCGCGCAGTTCGTCGTTGGAGGCCACCACGTCCAGCGCGGAGGTCAGGATCGAGCCCGGCGCGATGGCGTTGACCCGGATCCGGGGGCACAGGTCCAGCGCGGACAGCCGCGTGTAGTGGGACAGGGCGGCCTTGGCGGTGCCGTAGGCCGCGAATCCCCGCCCGGCCAGGCGCCCCATCGTGGAGGTGATGTTGATGATGCTGCCGCCCCCGGAGTGCTCGAGCATCAACGGCACGGCCGCGACGGTCAACGCGTGCGCGGTGGCGACGTTGAAGGTGAACGCGTCCTTGAGGTCCTTGGTGGAGGTGGTGAGCAGCGTGTTGGGCATGGTCCCGCCGACGTTGTTGACCGCGATGTCCAGGCGTCCGAAAGCCTCGACGGCCGCAGCGGCCAGCTGCGCGATGGCCTCCGGGTGGGCCAGGTCGGCGGCGACGGTGTGCGCGCGGCGGCCGGTGGCTCGGACCTGTTCGGCGACGGCGTCTAGTTGGGACTGGGTGCGCGACGCGATGAGGACGTCGGCGCCGGCTTCGGCGAAAGCCACGGCGATAGCGGCACCGATGCCGCGCCCGCCACCGGTGATGACGGCGACTTTGTCGTCGAGGCGGAACCTGTCAAGGATCATTGCGGCCTTTCTTTGTTGAGTTGTGGGCCGAAACGGCAGCAAACCCCGCCGCCCGACGAAGGGCTTTTCTGAAACAGGTTCTAGTTTTGCACACGCGCCGGCGGATGTGACGTGGCCCATACCGGACGGTCGGGCACCCGTGCCGCCGCCGGTGGAGGCCGCTTTCCGCAGCAACCGACGTTTGCTCACCGTTAACCTTGGTCCTGTTAGCTTCGGGGCTGCGAGGAAGACGGCTGGTTAGCGGGCTGCGGCTGCGTGCGGCGGCGATCACCTTCAATCCCTACCGTAAGGATTTGAATGAAACTCAACCGATTTGGCGCCACGCTGGGTGTCCTGGCCGCCGCTGCGCTGGTGGTGTCGGGATGCGGCAGCGACAACAACTCCAACGCGGGGCACGCGACGACGGGCCAGTCGTCAGCGAACGTGAGCTGCGGCGGGAAGAAGGCGCTGAAGGCAAGCGGGTCGACGGCGCAGGCGAACGCGATGACCCGCTTCGTCAATACGTTCGAACAGGCTTGCCCCGGTCAGACCCTGAACTACACACCCAACGGCTCGGGTGCCGGGATCGCCGAATTCACAGGTAACCAAACCGATTTCGGCGGCTCGGACTCCCCGTTGACCGCCCAGGAACACACCAAGGCGCAGCAGCGGTGCGGCTCGCCGGCGTGGGACCTGCCGGTGGTGTTCGGCCCGATCGCGATCACCTACAACGTCAAGGGCCTCGGTTCGCTCAATCTCGACGGCCCGACCGCGGCGAAGATCTTCAACGGTGCCATCACCACCTGGAACGACCCGGCGATCCAGAAGCTGAACGCCGGCGCCAACCTGCCGGCCGAGCCGATCCACGTGGTGTTCCGCAACGACCAGTCGGGAACCACCGACAACTTCCAGGAATACCTCGACGCGGCGTCCGACGGCGCGTGGGGCAAGGGTGCCGGTAAGACGTTCAACGGCGGCGTCGGCGAGGGCGCCAAAGGTAACGACGGCACCTCGGCGGCGATCAAGGCCACCGAGGGGTCGATCACCTACAACGAGTGGTCGTTCGCCCAGTCCCAGAAGCTGAACATGGCCAAGATCGTCACCTCGGCCGGTCCGGACCCGGTGGCGATCAGCGCGGACTCGGTTGGCAAGACGATCTCCGGGGCCACCATCAAGGGCCAGGGCAACGACATGGTGATCGACACGCTTTCGTTCTACAAGCCGACCCAGGCCGGCTCCTATCCGATCGTCCTGGCCACCTATGAAGTGGTCTGCTCGAAGTATCCCGACGCGCAGGTCGGCACGGCGGTGAAGGCGTTCCTGCAAAGCACCATCGGCGCAGGGCAGAATGGCCTGGCCAACAACGGATACATCCCCATTCCCGACGCGTTCAAGTCCAAGCTGTCGACGTCGGTGAACGCCATCAGCTGACCCGGGACATAGATGACACGAGCAACGGTCTCCACCCCGCCGGGCAGGAAGAGCCCTGCGCTGGCGGTGGCAGACACCCGCGCGGGCCGGCGCGGCGACCAACTGTTCAAGTTGGTCGCCGTCGCCGCCGGCGCGACGATCGTCGTCGCGATCGCGCTGATCGCGGTGTTCCTGTTGCTTCGTGCCGTCCCGTCGCTGCGCGCCAACCACGCGGACTTCTTCACCAGCGCCGACTTCAAGACCACCAACCCCAACGAGCTGGCGTTCGGGGTCCGCGACCTGTTCATGGTCACGGTGCTGAGCTCGATCACCGCGCTGGTGCTGGCCGTACCGATCGCGGTCGGCATCGCGGTGTACCTCACCCAGTACGCGCCGACGCGCCTGTCCCGCGCATTCGGCGCGATGGTGGATCTGCTGGCCGCGGTGCCGTCGATCATCTTCGGGTTGTGGGGGATCTTCGTGCTGGCGCCTCAGCTCAGGCCGGTCGCGACGTTCCTCAACCGCAACCTCGGGTGGTTCTTCCTGTTCAGTCACGGCAACGTGTCGGTGGCCGGGGGTGGCACCATCTTCACCGCCGGCATCGTGCTCTCGGTGATGATCCTGCCGATCATCACCTCGGTGTCGCGGGAGGTGTTCCGTCAGACGCCCGGCATCCAGAAGGAAGCCGCCCAGGCGCTCGGTGCCACCAAGTGGGAGGTGGTGCGGATGACCGTGCTGCCGTTCGGGCGCAGCGGTGTCATCGCGGCGTCGATGCTCGGCCTGGGCCGGGCCCTGGGGGAGACCGTGGCCGTGCTGATCATCCTGCGTTCGGCCGCCCAACCGGGACAGTGGTCGCTGTTCGACGGTGGATACACGTTCGCGTCCAAGATCGCGTCCGCGGCGGCCGAGTTCAGCCAGCCGCTGCCCACGGGAGCCTACATCGCCGCGGGTTTCGCGCTGTTCGTCCTGACATTCATCGTCAACGCGCTCGCCCGCGCGGTCGCCGGCGGGAAGGTCAACGGATGACCCCGGAGCGGCGCCGATGACCCGCGCTGGTGACGATGCAGAGCGAAGCGATGAGGAGGAGCGGCGCCGATGACCGTCGACGCGTTCGACCGCCCGGTCAAGGCGGAGGTGTTCCACCGGCTGAGCCTGCGGCGGCGGATCACCAACAACGTCGCCACCGCGTTCTTCCTCGTCTCGTTCGTCACGGCGCTGGTGCCGCTGCTGTGGGTCCTCTCGGTGGTGGTCTCGCGGGGCTGGTATGCGGTCACCCGGTCGGGCTGGTGGACGCACTCGCTGCGCGGCGTGCTGCCCGAACAGTTCGCCGGCGGGATCTACCACGCGCTGTACGGGACGCTGGTGCAAGCCGGGGTGGCCGTCGTCCTGTCGGTGCCGCTGGGCCTGATGGTTGCGGTGTACCTGGTCGAATACAGCTCCAGCCGGCTGGTACGGGTGACGACGTTCATGGTCGACGTGCTGGCCGGGGTCCCGTCGATCGTGGCGGCGCTGTTCGTCTTCAGCCTCTGGATCGTGACCCTGGGCTTCCAGCAGAGCGCCTTCGCCGTGTCGTTGGCGCTGGTGCTGCTGATGCTGCCTGTCGTGGTGCGCTCCGCCGAGGAGATGCTCAGGCTGGTGCCCGACGACCTGCGCGAGGCCAGCTACGCGCTGGGTGTCACCAAGTGGAAGACCATCGTGCGGATCGTCTTCCCGATCGCGATGCCCGGCATCGTCTCGGGTGTGCTGTTGTCGGTCGCACGTGTCATCGGCGAGACCGCGCCGGTGCTGGTGCTGGTCGGGTACAGTCGCTCGATCAACCTCGACGTCCTGCACGGCAACATGGCCTCGCTGCCGCTGCTCATCTACACCGAGCTCACCAACCCCGAGCAGGCCGGTTTCCTGCGCATCTGGGGTGCGGCGCTGAGCCTGATCATCCTCGTGGGCGTCATCAACCTTATTGCCGCGGCAACCCGTTTCGTCGCGAACCGGCGCGGCTGAGTCGGGCGCGTCAGGACTTCGACGCGGCCCGCGCGCGGGACTTCTTGGCGGGCGCCTTTTTCGCGGGGGGTTTTTTCGCCGGCGCCTTCTTCACCGGCGCCCTGTCGTCGCCGCCGCCGGAACGTGCCTTCAGGCTGGCCTCCAGCTTGGCGAGCAGATCGGAGACGTCTTCGGTCTCGTCGAGCTCCTGGGGTTGCTCCTCGGTGGTGAACGCCTCCCCGCCTTCGAGCTTGGCGTCGATGAGCTCCCGTAGCTGCTCCTGGTAGCTGTCGTGGAAGCGGTCCGGGTTGAACTCCTCGGCCATCGACTCCACGACCTGCCCGGCCATCTTGAGCTCGGCGGGCTTGATCTCGACCTCCTTGTCGAGCACCGGGAAGTCGGGATCGCGGATCTCGTCGGGCCACAACAGGGTGTGGATCACCATCACGTCGCGCTTGCCGAAATCCTTGACGCGCAACGCGGCCAGCCGCGTCTTGTTGCGCAGCGTGAAGTGGACGATCGCCATCCGTTCGGTCTGGGCGAGCGTCTTGGCAAGCAGCACATAGGATTTCGACGACTTCGAGTCCGGCTCCAGGAAGTAGCTGCGATCGAACATCATCGGGTCGACCTCGCTGGCCGGCACGAACTCGAGCACCTCGATCTCGCGGCTGCGTTCCTCGGGCAGGGTGGCGATGTCGTCGTCGGTGATCACCACCATCTGCCCGTCGGCGGACTCGTAGGCGCGGGCGAGGTCGCCGTATTCGACCACCTCGCCGCACACCTCACACACGCGCTTGTAGCGGACGCGGCCGTTGTCCTTGGCGTGCACCTGATGGAACTTGATGTCGTGGTCTTCGGTGGCGCTGTATACCTTGACCGGCACGTTGACCAGACCGAACGCGATCGAGCCCTTCCAGATGGAGCGCATGTAAGTCAGTATGCCCACACAGTTGGGCCGCTAACAGCGCGCCGGGCCGGGCTACCTGCGATTTGCCGCGGCGTCAAGTGCGGCGCGGTCGGGCAGGTCCGCCCCGGGCCGGCCGATGGTGAGCGCCGAGGACAGGGCGGCCGCGTGCAGCGCGGTGGTCAGCGCGTCGAGCCCGATCGAGCGGAGGTCGGCCCGCCGGCCGGCACCGAGCAGACCCAGCCCCCACAGCGCGTCGAGCAGGCCGACCGTGAAGGCGTCGCCGGCGCCGACGGTGTCCACCACCTCGACCGGCCGGGCCGCCACCCGGGCCTCGCCGGCCGCGCACAACGCCAGCGCGCCCCGCTCGCCCATCGTCACGGCGACGATCGCGGGCCCCACGGCCAACCAGCTGCGGGCGGTCTGCTCCGGCTCGCGGTCGGGTTCGATCCAGCGCAGGTCCTCGTTGCTGACCTTGACGACGTCGCTGCGCTCGACGGCGCGCTCGATGCGTTCGCGGGCCAGCGCCCGGTCCTCGATCAAAGACGGCCGCACATTGGGGTCGAAGCTGACCGTCGCCGACACCCGGTAGGCATCCAGCAGCGCCGCTACCGCAAGGCAGCCCGGCTCCCGCACGGCGGCGATGGACCCGGTGTGCACCAGCAGCGGCGGCGCCACCTCGGGGGTGCCGGACAGCCGCCAGTCCAGGTCGAAGGTGTAGGTGGCGGACCCGTCGGCGCCGATCGTGGCCACCGAGCTCGGCGTCCGGGCGGCGGAGAAGCTACCCGGAACTAGTTGTACCCCTGAGGATTTCAGGTGCGCTGCGATGCGCTGTCCCGAATCGTCGTCGCCGATGTGGGTGAGGAAATCGACATCGTGACCCAGCCGGGCGAGCCCGACCGCGACGTTGAGGGGGCTGCCGCCGACATGGTCGGTGGTGCCCCTGTGCTTGACGACGTCGATCAGCGCCTCGCCGATCACCAGTCCGCGGCTCATGCCCGTGCCTCCTTCACCAACCCCTCCAGGGTCGCCCGCGCGCCGTTGGTGTGCAACGAGTCCAGCGCCCGGCGGTAGGCCTCCGCAAAGCGGGGCGCCCGCGGCAGGTCGCCGAACACCGCCGGGTTCTCCAGGAAGGCGCCGGGACGTTCCCGCTCCGAGCGGGCGGCGGGCACCAGCGAATCGGCCAGGTTGTCGACGACCTCGATCGGTTCGCCGTGTTCGTCTACTGCCTCGCTGTAGCGCGCCCAGCTCGCCACCGCCGCCGACGCGAGCCGGACGGGCCCGCCGGTGCGCAGGTTGGCGCGGATCACCGGAAGCAGCCAGGCCGGGATGCGGTCCGAGGAGTAGGCGCACAACCGGGCAACCGTGTCGGCGACGCCGGGGTTGGCGAACCGCTCGACGAGTTCCCGGCTGTAGGCGGCCAAGTCGATGCCGGGGACCGGCGCCAACGTGGGGATCGCCTCGGAATCGAAGTAGGCGCAGAGGAATTCGGCCAGCAATGGGTCGCGCGCCGCGTCGTGCACCATGCGGTACCCGCACAGCCACGCGAAGTAGCACAGGCACTGGTGCCCGGCGTTGAGGAGCCGCAGCTTCATCGCCTCGTAGGGGGCGACGTCGTCGACCAGCAGCACACCCGCGTCCTCCAGTGGCGGCCTGCCGGCGGCGAAGTCGTCCTCGAGCACCCACGCGGCGAAGGACTCGGCCGCCACCGGCCACCGGTCGGCGACACCGAAGTCGCGTTCCACAGCGGCCACGAGGTCGGGGGTGGTGGCTGGGGTGATGCGGTCCACCATCGAGCACGGGAACCGGGCGTGCTCGTCCACCCAGCCGACCACGCCCGGATGCAACAGCTGCGCGTGCTCGACGACTGCCCGCCGGGCCACCTCGCCGTTGTGCTCGATGTTGTCGCACGACACGATCGTCGGCGCGCCGACGCCGCGGTCGCGGCGGCGCACCAGGGCCTCGACGATCAGGCCGAACACCGACGCGCGGTCCCGGACCCGGTAGCCCCCTTCGGTGATGGTCAGCGTGATGACGCGCGTCGCCGGTGCGGCGAGCAGTTCGACCGTGGCCGCGGGATCGTCGGGCACGTAGCGGTAGTCGACGATCGAGCCGATGACGCGTGCGTCGCGACTGTCGTCGGGGTGCTCGGAGATCAGCGTGTACAGGCCGTCCTGGGCGGCCAGCACGTCGCGCATGCGGCGGTCGGCGGGCAGCACCCCCAGCCCGCGGATGCCCCACTCGCGGGCCAGCCCGCGCCGCAGCAGCCGGTCGACGTACATCGCCTGATGCGCGCGGTGAAAGTTGCCGACACCGAAGTGCGCGATGCCCGTCCCGACGCCGTCCCGGTCGTAGCCCGGCGTCGCGATCGGCAGGCGCGGCAGGGTGGCGCTGTTCAGGCGAACCACCACATCGACGGTACCGGGTTCCACCGCCCGGCAAGTACGTTGACACCATGGGGTCCACGGCGCGGGCGCGGGTGAAGCTGACCAACGCCGACAAGGTGCTCTACCCGGCCACCGGAACCACCAAGGGTGACGTGTTCGACTACTACACCCGCATCGCCGAGGTGATGATCCCGCACATCGCCGCTCGCCCCGCCACCCGCAAGCGCTGGCCCAACGGCGTCGACGAGGACTCGTTCTTCGAGAAGCAGCTGGCCTCCTCGGCGCCGGGCTGGCTGCCCCGCGGCAGCGTCACGCACCGGTCCGGGACGACGACCTACCCGATCATCGACAGCCCGGACGGGTTGGCCTGGATCGCGCAGCAGGCGGCGCTGGAGGTGCACGTGCCGCAGTGGCGGTTCGTCGCCGAGTGGACCCGCAGCAGGGCCGAGGAGCTCAAACCGGGGCCGGCCACCCGGCTGGTGTTCGACCTCGACCCGGGCGAGGGCGTGACGATGGCGCAGCTGGCCGAGGTGGCCCGTGCCGTCCGCGACCTGATCGCCGATATCGGACTGACCACCTTCCCGCTCACCAGCGGCAGCAAGGGGCTGCACCTTTACGCGCCGCTGGCCGAGCCGGTCAGCAGCCGGGGCGCCTCGGTGCTGGCCAAACGCGTTGCGCAGCAACTGGAAAAAGCGATGCCCAAGCTCGTTACGGCGATCATGACCAAAAGCTTGCGCGCGGGAAAGGTGTTCTTGGACTGGAGCCAGAACAACGGGGCGAAAACCACTATCGCGCCCTATTCGCTGCGCGGGCGGCAGCATCCGACGGTCGCCGCGCCGCGCACCTGGGAGGAACTCGACGACCCCGCGCTGACCCAGCTGCGCTACGACGAGGTGCTGGCCCGCGTCGAGCGTGACGGCGACCTGCTGGCTCCGCTCGACGCCGATGCGGCCGTATCGGATCGGCTGGCCAAATACCGCAGCATGCGCGACGCCGCCAAGACTCCCGAACCCGTTCCGGCCGCCGGACCCGCCCCCGGGCGGGGCAACACGTTCGTCATCCAGGAGCACCACGCCCGCCGGCTGCACTACGACTTTCGGCTGGAGCGCGACGGGGTGCTGGTGTCGTGGGCGGTGCCGAAAAACCTGCCCGAGACGACGTCGGTGAACCACCTGGCGGTGCGCACCGAGGACCATCCGCTCGAGTACGGCGGATTCGAGGGCGTCATTCCCAAGGGGGAGTACGGGGCCGGCAAGGTGATCATCTGGGACTCGGGGACCTACGAGGCCGAGAAGTTCCGCGATGACCCCGCCGAAAAGGGCGAGGTGATCGTCAACCTGCATGGCAACCGGATCTCGGGGCGCTATGCGCTGATCCAGACCAACGGCGCCCAGTGGCTGGTGCACCGGATGAAGGATCAGAAGTCCTTCGACTTCGACGAGATCGCCCCCATGCTCGCCACGCACGGCTCGGTGGCGGCGTACACGGCCGGCCAGTGGGCCTTCGAAGGCAAATGGGACGGCTACCGCCTGCTGCTCGAGGCCGACCACGGCACGTTGCGGCTGCGGTCCCGCCGCGGCCGCAACGTCACCGCCGAATATCCTCAATTCGCCTCCTTGGCAGCGGATCTGGTCGACCATCACGTGGTCCTCGATGGCGAGGCCGTCGTTCTGGACACCTCCGGTGTGCCCAGCTTCCACGCGATGCAGAACCGCGGCCGCGGCGCCCAAGTCGAGTTCTGGGCCTTCGATCTGCTCTACCTGGACGGCCGGTCGCTGCTGCGTGCCCGCTATGAGGACCGGCGCAAACTGCTGGAGACGCTGGGCGGCGGCACCAATCTCGTCGTTCCGAAACTGCTGCCCGGCAACGGCAAGCGGGCGCTGGAGTATTCCGCCGCGCACGGTTGGGAGGGCGTGGTGGCCAAGCGGCGCGACTCCACCTACCAGCCGGGCCGGCGGTCGGCGTCGTGGGTCAAGGACAAGCACTGGAAAACACAGGAAGTCGTCATCGGCGGCTGGAAGGCCGGGGAGGGCAGGCGTAGCAGCGGCATCGGTTCGCTGCTGATGGGCATCCCCGGCGCCGACGGCCTGCGTTTCGCCGGCAAGGTCGGAACCGGTTTCACCGAGCGGGATCTGGTGAGCCTGAAGGAGACGCTGGCGCCGCTGCACACCACCACGTCGCCGTTCAGTCCGCCGTTGCCCCGCAGCGAGGCCAGGGGGGTGACGTTCGTCGAGCCGGTGCTGGTGGGCGAGGTGCGCTACAGCGAGTGGACCCCCGATGACCGGCTGCGCCAGACGAGTTGGCGCGGCCTGCGGCCGGACAAGGAACCGAGTGAGGTGGTGCGGGAATGAAATGGGTGACCTATCAAGACGACGACGGTATACGCACCGGGGTCGTGTCGGATGACAACATCCACGCGATGCCGGCGGGGGTGACGCTGCTCGAGCTGGTCGGGCGTGGCGTCGATGGCTTGCGGTATGCAGGCGAGGAGGCGCTGCGTTCCCCCGCGGTGGTCACCCCGGTGGCCGAGGTGCGGCTCATGGCGCCGATCCCGCGCCCGCCGTCGATCCGCGACACGCTGTGCTTCCTCGACCACATGCGCAACTGCAAGGCCGCGATGGGCGCCGACCGGATGCTCGCCGATGCCTGGTACCGTATCCCAGCGTTCTATTTCGCCTGCCCGGCAACGGTTCTCGGGCCCTACGACGACGCCCCGATGGCGCCCGGCAGCGCGTGGCAGGACTTCGAGCTGGAGATCGGCGCGGTCATCGGCACCGGCGGTAGGGATTTGACGGTCGAGGAGGCCGAACGGGCCATCATCGGTTATACGATCTTCAACGACTGGTCCGCGCGCGATCTGCAGCAGCTGGAGAGCCAGCTGGCGATCGGGCAGGGCAAGGGCAAGGACAGCGGGGTGACGCTGGGCCCGTATCTGGTGACGCCCGACGAGCTCGAGCCGTTCCGCGACCTCACCCGTCCCGGCCGGCTCGACCTGGAAGTGACAGCCCTGGTCAACGACACCGTGATCGGTTCGGGGTCCACCGCCCAGATGGACTGGACCTTCGCAGAGGTCATCTCCTACGTGTCGCGCGGCGTGATGCTCGCCCCCGGCGACGTCATCGGCTCCGGCACCGTGCCCACCTGCACGCTTGTCGAGCACCTCAATCCGGTAGCGCTAGAATTGTTTCCGGGTTGGCTGCACGATGGCGACGTCGTCACCCTGCGGGTACAGGGGCTGGGGGAGACCCGGCAGACCGTGCGCGCCAGCAGGCCGCCGCACCCCCTGGCCGCCCGGCCCAACCCGGACGCCGCGCCAGCTCCACGCCGGGTCAACCCGGCCCCCGCGCGAGTGACCTACACCCGCGGGCTGCACGAGGTCGCCGAACGGGTCTGGGCATGGACCCTGCCCGACGGGGGATTCGGCTGGAGCAACGCCGGGCTGGTTGCCGGCGAGGGCGCCTCCCTGCTGGTGGACACGCTCTTCGACCTGGCGTTGACCCGCGAAATGCTCACCGCCATGAGGCCTTTCACCGATCGAGCGCCGATCACCGACGCGCTGATCACCCACTCCAACGGTGATCACACCCACGGCAACCAGCTGCTGGACCCTTCGGTGCGGATCATCGCCGCCAAGGACACCGCCGAGGAGATTGCCCACGGACTGGCGCCGGAGATGCTGGCGATGGTGCAGAACGCCGACCTCGGGCCGATCGCGACGAAGTTCGTGCGGGACCGGTTCGGGTTCTTCGACTTCGGCGGCATCAGGGTGCGCAATGCCGATCTGACCTTCGACCGCGAGCTGAGCATCGACGTCGGTGGCAGGCGGGTGGAACTGCTCAACCTCGGCCCTGCCCACACCGCCGCGGACTCCGTGGTCCATGTGCCCGACGCCGGCGTGCTATTCGGTGGCGACCTGCTGTTCATCGGCTGCACCCCGATCGTGTGGGCCGGCCCGATCGCCAACTGGGTGGCCGCCTGCGACGCCATGATCGCCTTGGACGCCCCGATCGTCGTTCCCGGCCACGGCCCGGTCACCGACCCGGACGGCATCCGCGCCGTGCGCGGCTATCTCACGCACGTCGCCGAACAGGCCGAGGCCGCCTACCGCAGGGGACTGTCGTGGGCCGAGGCCGCCGACACCATCGATCTCGGCGAGTACGCGAGTTGGCTGGACGCCGAGCGCGTCGTCGTCAACGTCTATCAGCGTTACCGCGAACTCGACCCCGAGACCCCGCAACTGGAGGTGATGGCGCTGCTGGTGATGCAGGCCGAGTGGCTGGCCAAGCGGTCGGCGTGAGCCGCGAAAGTGCAACCAGCTAAGCGCTTCCCGAGAAGAGGCGCCGGTAGTCGCACTTTCGCGGCCCAGGCCCGCGCGGATCAGCGGCCCCCGGGCCGCGGTTACCATCGTGGCGGTCGCGCCAACGTGTCGCCCTCGGTTCGTGCCATCGTCATTCCGTCACATTCGTGGTCGGATGAAGACCGAAATCGCCTACGGTTCGGTTATGCCCGCTGTGGAACTCAACACCCTCGAAGACAACATCGCCTGCCTCACCCTCAACCGTCCCGAACGCCTCAACGCGATCGACGGCGCGCTGATCGACGGCGTGGACGACGCCCTGACCGCGCTCGACGGCGGCGAATTCCGGGCGGCGATCCTGACCGGTGCAGGACGGGGGTTCTGCGCCGGAGCAGACCTGAGCGGCACCGGCGAGCCGTGGACCAAGCCCCGGCCGACCACGCCGCCGTTCAAGGTCAACTACGACGCACAGGTCCGGCTGGCCGACCTGTTCACCCGCCTCTACGAACTGCCCATCCCGGTGATCGCCGCGGTCAACGGCGTCGCTGTCGGCGGCGGGTTGGCGTTCGCGCTGGTCTGCGACGTGCGGGTCGCCTCCGAGCACGCCCGGTTCGGGTCGGCGTTCATCAAGGCCGGCTTCTCCTCGATGGACATGGGCACCAGCTACCTGCTGCCCAAGATCGTCGGCGCCGGGGTGGCCCGGGAACTCATGCTGACCGGCCGCATCATCGACGCCGCCGAGGCGTACCGGATCAAGCTGGTCCACGAGGTGGTGGCCCCGGACGACCTGATGCCGGCCGCGGTCGAGGTGGCGCGCTCGATCGCCGCGAACAACGCCTACGGCGTCTGGCAGACCAAGATCGGCCTCAACGCCGCGCTGGACGCGCCCAGCCTGCGGCATGCCATCGAGCTGGAGAACCGCACGCAGATCCTGAGCGGATTCACCAACAACCCGGTCGAGGCCGCGATCGCGCACCGGGAGAAGCGGGCCCCGAAGTGGGATCCGCTCTGATCGCCGCGCTTGCGAGCGCCACGGTCTAGATGGCGGCGGCCCGCTGCGCCCGGCCTTCGCCGCGCTTGCGACCGTCGCTAGACCTTGGCGATCACGTTCTCGGCGAACATCTCCAGGTTGCGGATCTTGGTGTCCAGCGGCTCGGTGTCGTTGCCCTTGATGTAGGGGATGCGGAAGCCCACGATGACGTCGGTGACGCCCTTGTCCTCGAGCCGCTTGATGCCGTCCGCGGTGTAGGCGTCGGCCGAGATGACGTGGATTTCGAACGGGCCGGTCTTGCCGGCTTCGTCCCGGTACCGCTGCAGCTTGGCGATGAGGCCGTCGAGTTCCTCGGGGGCCCCGCCGCCGTGCATCCAGCCGTCCAGCCGCGCGGCGCGCCGCAGCGCAGCGTCGGCGTGACCGCCGATGAGGACCGGGATCGGCTTCGTGGGTGCCGGGGTCATCTTGGTCTTGGGAATGTCGTAGAACTCGCCGTGGAACTCGAAGTACTCGCCGCTGGTGAGGCCTTGGACGATCTCGATGCACTCATCCATCCGCTTGCCCCGCTTGGCGAACGGGACGCCCATCAGCTCGTAGTCCTCGGGCCACGGGCTGGTGCCCACCCCGAATCCCACGCGGTTGTCGGTCATCGCGGCCAGCGAACCGATCTGTTTGGCGACCAGGGCGGGCGGGCGGATCGGCAGTTTGAGGACGAAGAAGTTGAACCGCAGCGTCGACGTCACCGCACCCAACGCCGATGTCAGCACGAACGTTTCGATGAACTCCTTGCCGTCGAGGAATTCGCGGTTCCCGTCGGGCGTATACGGATACTTCGAATCGGACTCAAACGGATAGGCGATGCTGTCGGCTATCGTCATCGCGTTGTAGCCGGCCGCCTCGGCGGCCTTGGCCAGGGGGATGTAGTACCGGAAGTCGGTCATCGCCTCCGCGTAGGTGAACCGCACGTCATCTGCCTTCCTGCAACGGGTCGTCACACGACATTAGAACGTGTTCTAGTTTGACCCCGCCTCGGGGCGCAGCACAACCAGTCGCGGCTTACAGCTGGTTCTCGGGCCCGATGACCGCCCAGACGGTTTTGCCGGTTGCGGTGGGGGCGCTGCCCCATGCGCGGGACAACGCGTCGACGATCGCCAGGCCGGAGACGTCGATGCCCTCCTCGGGGGGCGGCAGCCGCACCGCGGGGGTGTTGCTGCCGTCGGACACCGCGACGGTGGCAGTGGCGCCGTCGCTCTCGACGCGCATCATCGGGACGCTGCCGGTGTGCTCGAGCACGTTCTCCACGAACACGTTGACCACCACCAGCGCGACCGGGATGAGCGCGGGCTGCGACCACTCGGTCAGCCACTCGCGGACCAGCCGTCGTGACTCCCGAAGACTGGTCAGGTTGGCCGGTAGCTCGGCGTCGGCACGCCGTACGCTGCGACGGGTCCGGCGCCCGAGCGCCCTGATCGCGCCCTTCTCGCTCGAATACACCGGCATCAGGCGGGCCACGCCGCTGCGGTCGATCGCATCCCGATTGGCGCGCCGAGCGCACACCAGCACGATCGGGACATCGACCCCCGGGTGAAGCTGCCAGCGCGCGCCGATGAAGGCCGCCCACGCCGACTCCGCGGGCACTCGAAGCGCGGTCACGTCGAGAATGAGGGCGGACGGCTTGTCGAGGATGGTCCGCACGACGGCGTCGCGCAGCGCCGCGGAGTTGGCGGTGTCCAGCACTCCATCGACGGTGAGCACCGCCACCGACTGGTTCATTCGCCCGTCGACGATCAGCGCACTCACCGCAGCCGCCCCCCTTCGCACGTCAGAGCTTCATCGTCGCTGACGGGCAGGCGCGACCCGGCGATCTACGGGCGCGCGTGTCCCGATTGTGATTGAAACGTGGGCATTCTGGTGGTGCCGTTCTCTGCCATGGCTCTCCCCGCATTCCCGGTTGGCGAACTGCTCGAGCAACCAGGTCGGCTGCGCGGACTCGCGCGCGCCGAAGCCGCCATGCATAAGGGGGTGCGCAGGGCAGAACTCTCCCGGCCCCGCCCGCCCGGGACCTCGGCCGCTAGCGCTTTCGAACATGCCGTCTCGCCCAGGTCGCTCGCGTCGGCACTGAACCCCGAGCCCACGGCGGTGCGTGGGCACCTCCCGATGAAAGGTGAGGCTACCCCACGGCGTTCCGTTGCTAAACCGGATCGCCGCGCCGGGTTCAGTTACCGCCGAGCGGGTACGGCGGCGCGCCGACCCCGGCGATCGAGTGGGTGCCCCACGGAGTCTGCTCGGTGATCCGCGCCGGCGCGCTGCGCTCGCCCACGGTCAGGGTCGCCGTCTGTGCCCGGCTGAGCGCGTCGTCCGGCAGTGGCTCGGACGGAGAACCGAAAACCGTTCCCTGCCAGTGGTATCGACCATCGATGGGATCCAGCCGGCCGGCGAGCCGGACGCGTACGGGGTGCGGTGCGCCCGCGAGCATCAGGGTCGCCGCACCGTCGTAGATCTCCCGGTCCTCGCGTGGGGAGCCGTTCGACAGGTCGAACGCCCGGGACACCGGCTGGGGCTGGACGGCCCGCACGTAGACGCGCTCGTTGAACACCTGCTGGCTGCTGCGCCGCACCTCGATGCGGGTCGCTCCGCTGTCGGTCAGGAGACGCACGCATTCGGCGACGTAGCGTGCCTGCGCGCCTGTTTCTTCTGCGCTTGACCCGCCGCCGAGGACGAAATAGTTGGGGAAACCGTGCATGGCGACGCCGAAGTAGGGTTCCGTGCCGGCAGCCCAGTCGTGCCGCAGCGTCACGCCGCCGACACCGACGACGGTCGCACCGGCGCCCGGATCGGCGGGTGTGAACCCGGTGGCGTAGACGACGGCGTCGGCGGGGTGGTCGACGCCGTCGCGGGTGCGGACACCGGTGGCGGTGAGGGTGTCGATCGCCGACCCCACCAGGACGGGCCCGGATTCGCGGGGTGTCGCGCCCGGCCGGAGCCGGCGGTGTAGCCAGCGTCTGGCGCGGGTCGACGGAAGTGGCAGCTCGGGGACCGTCCGGCGCGGCGCGTGCGCGAAGACGGTGACCGACGCCGCCCGTGCCAGCCGTCCGATGCGATGGCCGGCGACGGAGTCGGCGCCGACGAGCGCGATGCGCTTGCCAGCCGGATCGAAGCCGGCGTCCCAGCTCGCCGCGGCAAACGACGCTCCGCGGAACTGGTCTCGCCCCGCCAGCTCCGGCACCCATGGGCTCAGCAGGGCTTCGCGGGCGGCGACGACGACGCGGGCCCGCACCACGTCGCCGGAGGCCGCGTGCAGCGACCACGTGGCGCTCGCCTCGTCGAACACCGACCCGACCACGCGGCTGGCGTCGAGTTCGAGGAGGTCGGTGACTCCGGCGGCCGTCAACTCCGCGGCGGCGGCACCCGCGCCGACGACGACGACGCGGCGGTCGGGTTCGTGCGTCACAGAAACCTGGTGCGCCGCCATCCGCGGCGCGCCAGCGGACCGAACAGGCCCACTTCCGTCAGGAACGCCGCCAGCGGGGCGAAGCCGGACACCTGCACCTCGTGCCGGTGCCGGCTGCTGCGCGCGGTCGCCTGTGCCCGCTTGGCGTCCAGACCCGTGCGGGCGTAGGGGATCGGGTTGGTGAACAGGTAGCGGAAGAAGTACCCGCCCAGCCCGTTGATGTTGGCCATGAACCATCTGTTGAACCGCGGCATCTCCCGCACCCGCTTGCGGGCGCCGTCGCGGGCGAACTGGATGTGGCGGGCCTCCTCGGTGACGTGAATGCGCATGAGCCGCTGGATGATCGGCTGCAATTCCGGATCGTCCATCATCTGCCGCTGCAGCGAGTCGAAGATCTCCTCGCCGATCAGGGCGGCCACCCACAGCATCGAGCCGTACTGGAAGGCCAGCGGCATGGTGTTGATGATCATCCGCTGCAACCGTCGCGGGCGGACCGGCTTGGCGCCGATGCGTTCGATGGCCTTGCCGAACATCACCATGTGCCGCGTCTCGTCGCCCATCTCGGTCAGCTTGTAATGCGTCGAGGAGCTGGTGGGGTCCTCGTGCAGGATGGTGCGCAGCAACGACTGGTTGAGCATGTTCTCGAACCAGATGCCCGCCGACAACGTGTTGACCAACTCCTGGCGGGACAGCTCGATCTGTTGCTCGCGGGTCATCTCGTCCCACATCGGCGTGCCGTACAGGGACACGAATCGCGGGGGCAGATAGAACTTGTCCGGGTCCAGCGGTGCGTCCCAGTCGATGTCCACGACGGGTTCGTAGGACTTCTTGACCGAGCCTTTGAGCAACCGATCCGAGAACTCTTCCCGACTCGGCCCACCTGGCTTCACCGCAGTGGTCATCGCTGCTGTCCCTTCATCGGACCTTCAGACGGTACCCATGGTATCGGGTACTTGGAGTCCCCGACTAGCCCTTCGCGGTTTCGATTCGGTTGACTGACCCCGTGAGTCGGCACATCCACGTCATCGGCATCGGGGCCGGCGACCCCGGCTACGTGACGGTCCAGGCGATCGAAGCGCTCAACGACACGCAGGTGTTCTTCGCGATGGACAAAGGCGAACAGAAAAGCGACCTGGTGGCCCTGCGCCGGGAGATCTGCGCCCGGTTCATCCGCGAGCCCGGCTACCGCTTCGTCGAGCTGGCCGACCCGAAGCGCGCCGCCGACGGCGAGTATCGGGAAGCGGTGTCGGACTGGCATGCGGCCCGCACGCGCATCTGGTCGCAGGCCATCTCCGAGGAGCTGGGTCCCGACGGCGTCGGCGCCTTCCTGGCGTGGGGGGACCCGTCGCTGTACGACAGCACGCTGCGCATCCTCGAGGCGGTAGCGGCCGACGTCGAGTTCAGCTTCGATGTCATCCCGGGCATCACCGCCGTGCAGGCGCTGACGGCCCGGCACCGCATCCCCCTCAACGAGGTCGGCGAACCGGTCCTCATCACCACCGGCAGGCGGCTGCGCGAGCGCGGCATGTCGGGCTCGGCGGTGGTGATGCTCGACGGTGACTGCGCGTTCCAGACGTGTCCGGCAAACACCCGGATCTGGTGGGGTGCCTACCTCGGGACGGACGACGAGCTGCTGGTGGCGGGGACCGTCGGCGGGGTGGGTGCGCGGATCGCGGCGTTGCGGGCCCGGGCCCGCGCACGGCACGGCTGGATCATGGACACATATTTGCTCAGAGCGGCAGACTGAAGAAGTGCCCGAACTGCCCGAGGTCGAAGCGCTGGCCGACCATCTGCGCCGCAACGCCGTCGGCCTGACGATAGGCCGCATCGACGTCTCCGCGTTCTCGGTGCTCAAGACGTTCGACCCGCCGATCGGTGCGCTGCACGGCCAGGCCGTCGTCGGCGCCGATCGGTGGGGCAAATACCTGGGGCTGCACGCCGGGGAGCTGTGGTTGATCGCTCACCTGTCGCGCGCGGGCTGGTTGCGCTGGTCTGACAAGCTGGCCGCCGCGCCGCTGCGCCCGGGCAAGGGGCCGATCGCGCTGCGGGTCCATCTGGGCACGCCCGGCGAGGCGCCGGGCTTCGACCTCACCGAGGCCGGCACCCAGAAGCGGTTGGCCGTGTGGCTGGTCGAGGACCCGAAAGCGGTTCCCGGCATCGCCACCCTGGGCCCGGATGCGCTGGAACTCGGTCCCGAGGAGCTGGCCGGGGTGTTGGCCGGCAACATGGGCCGGATCAAGACCGTCATCACCGACCAGAAGGTGATCGCCGGCATCGGCAACGCCTACAGCGACGAGATCCTGCACGTCGCCAAGATTTCGCCGTTCGCGACGGCGGGCAAGTTGTCGGCCGACCAACTGGGCACCCTGCACGACGCGATGGTGTCGGTATTGACGGACGCGGTGAGTCGCTCCGTCGGCCAGGGCGCAGCGATGCTGAAGGGGGAGAAGCGCTCCGGGCTGCGGGTGCATGCCCGCACCGGCCTGCCGTGTCCGGTGTGCGGGGACACCGTGCGTGAGGTCTCGTTCGCGGACAAGTCGTTTCAGTACTGTGCGACCTGCCAGACCGGCGGCAAGGTGCTGGCCGACCGCCGCATGTCGCGGCTGCTCAAGTAGTCGCTATGCTGCCCGGGTGACTCGTCAGAAGATCCTGATCACCGGCGCCAGCTCCGGCCTAGGCGCCGGGATGGCGCGTTCCTTCGCGGCCAAGGGCCGTGACCTGGCGTTGTGCGCCCGTCGCACCGAACGACTCGACGAGCTCAAAGGCGAACTGTCACAACGGTATCCAGGGATCAAGATCGCGGTAGCGGCGCTGGATGTCAACGACCACGAGCAGGTGCCCAAGGTGTTCGGCGAACTCGGCGACGAGATCGGTGGCATCGATCGCGTCATCGTCAACGCCGGCATCGGCAAGGGCGCCAAGCTGGGCTCGGGCAAGATGTGGGCCAACAAGGCGACCATCGAGACCAACCTGGTCGCCGCCCTGGTGCAGATCGAGACCGCGCTGGAGATGTTCGCCAAGAGCGGCTCGGGCCATCTGGTGCTGATCTCCTCGGTGCTCGGCAACAAGGGAGTGCCGGGCGTCAAAGCCGCCTACTGCGCAAGCAAAGCCGGTCTGAGCTCACTGGGCGAGTCGCTGCGCGCCGAGTACGCAAAAGGCCCCATCAAGGTGACGGTGATCGAGCCCGGATACATCGAATCGGAGATGACGGCCAAGTCGAACAGCACAATGTTGATGGTGGACAACGAAACCGGCGTCAAGGCGCTGGTCGAGGCCATCGAGCGCGAGCCTGGCCGGGCCGTGGTGCCGCGGTGGCCGTGGGCGCCGCTGGTGCAACTGATGCGGGTCTTACCGCCCCCGCTCACCAAGCGGTTCGCCTGACCCTTCCGCAGCTCCCGTCGCCGAGCGTGCGTGTCTGTACGCGACACTCCGGGCGCGCGCGTACAACTGCGCACGCTCGCGCCAGGGGTCAGTGCGGCACCGGGGTGTAATGTGCCGCGTCGGTGGTGAATTCGGGCTTTCCGTAGGTCGCGAGCCGCAGCTTGAGCAGCCCGATGACGTACGCGTCGGTGATGTCCCGAAGCACCGGAATGCGGCTGGCGTGGCTCACCGCTGTGAAGCGCCCGAGGATGAACGGCGCGGTGAGGGCGATGCGCAGGAGATCGGTGGCCTCGAGGGAAACGCCCATCGCCTCGGCGATCTCGCGGTCGCCGTTGCAGAAGGTGCGAACGAACGTGAGCTTGCTGAAGCTCTTCTCGACCGCGTCGGCGCACCGGTCGAACAGGGTGGTGTCGGGGCGCAGATAGGCAGCCATCGTGCCGCGGACGAGCTCTTGGCAGATGGCGTCGAACCCGTGGCGCAGCAACGCCGATCGCGCGTGCATGACGTGGACGATGTCGGCGGGTTCGGCGGGCAGCAGTTCCTCGGGCAGGCCGAGCAGAAAGCAGCGGTACCTGGCGAATTCGACGACGGCGCGTTCGGCGGCGGTGAACTCGCTGCGGCCCTGCTGGCGCGCCTTGCGGGCCA
>NZ_JBYCLG010000152.1:0-8079 GCF_057473785.1 Mycobacterium sp. TH-M103 | reverse complement strand
GGGCGGCGATCCGCGACGAGCCGTTGTTCGCCCAGTGCCTGCTGGAGGGTTTCGACGAGATCCTGGCGCTGGCCGGCGACCCGGCGCCCCGCGCGGTGCCCGCCTCGTTCGGCGAGCCGGCAGCGTCGGCGTCGCGATCGGTGTCGGGATCATGAGCGCATCCGAGGAGCGGGGGACCGAACGCGACATGCAAAAACCGGCGACGGACATGCGACTGCCCGGATCGGTCGCCGAGATCATGGCCAGCCCATCCGGGCCCAAGATCGGGGCGTTCTTCGACCTGGACGGGACCCTCGTCGCCGGCTTCACCGCGGTCATCCTCACCCAGGAACGTCTGCTGCGCCGCGACATGGGGGTGGGGGAGCTGCTCAGCATGGTGCATGCGGGCCTGAACCACACGCTCGGGCGCATCGAGTTCGAAGATCTCATCGGTAAGGCCGCCTCCGCGCTGGCCGGGCGGCTGATCGACGACCTCGAAGAGATCGGCGAGCGGCTGTTCGTGCAGCGGATCGAGGGCCGCATCTACCCGGAGATGCGCGAACTGGTGCGGGCGCACGTGGCGCGCGGACACACCGTCGTGCTCAGCTCGTCGGCACTGACCATCCAGGTCAACCCGGTGGCCCGATTTCTCGGCATCACCAACATGCTCACCAACAAGTTCGAGACCACCGAGGACGGCATACTCACCGGCGGCGTGCAGAAGCCCATCCTGTGGGGGCCGGGCAAGGCCGCCGCCGTGCAGCGGTTTGCCGCCGAGAACGGCATCGACCTCAAGGACAGCTACTTCTACGCCGACGGCGACGAGGACGTCGCCCTGATGTACCTGGTCGGCAACCCGCGACCGACCAACCCCGAGGGCAAGATGGCCGCGGTGGCCAAGCGGCGCGGCTGGCCGATCCTGCGGTTCAACAGTCGCGGACCGGTCGGCCTCCGCCGGCAACTGCGCACGCTGGCCGGTTTCGGTTCGCTGTTCCCGATCGCGACCGGCGCGGTGGGGATCGGCATGCTCACCCGCAGCCGGCGGCGGGGGGTCAACTTCTTCACCTCCACCTTCTCCCAGGTGCTGCTCGCTACCACCGGCGTCCAGATGAACGTCATCGGCCAGGAGAACCTGACCGCGCAGCGTCCGGCGGTGTTCATCTTCAACCACCGCAACCAGGTCGACCCCGTCATGGTTGGCGCGCTGGTGCGCGACAACTGGACCGCAGTGGGCAAGAAGGAACTGGCCAAGGATCCGATCATGGGCACGATCGGCAAGGCGATGGACGCCGCGTTCATCGACCGCGACGATCCGAGCGCCGCCGTCGAGTCGCTGCACCAGATCGAAGAGCTCGCCAGAAAGGGACTCTCGGTCGTGATCGCCCCCGAAGGCACCCGCATGGACACCACCGAGGTCGGGCCCTTCAAGAAGGGCGCGTTCCGCATCGCGATGGCCGTCGGCATCCCGATCGTGCCGATCGTCATCCGCAACGCCGAGATCGTCGCCGCGCGCAACTCCACCACCATCAACCCGGGCACGGTCGATGTGGCGGTGTTCCCGCCGATCCCGGTGGACGACTGGACGGTCGAGACGCTGCCCGAGCGCATCGCCGAGGTGCGCCGGCTGTACCTGGACACGCTGGCCGACTGGCCCACCGACGAGCTGCCCGAGTCCGATCTGTACAAGACGAAGGCGGCGAAGAAGGCCCCGGCGAAGAAGGCCCCGGCGAAGAAGGCCCCGGCGAAGAAGGCCGCGGCCAAGAAGGCCCCGGCGAAGAAGACCCCCGCCAAGAAGGCCCCGGCCAAGAAGGCGGCGGCGAAAGCCCAGCCGAAGGCCCCCGGCCCCGGCGAGGAGACACCCGAATCCGGGCCCAGAGGGCGCGTGTGAGCGAACCGGCCGCAGACACCAGCGCCGATCAGGATTCGCTGGTGTTGGCGTCCATGGCCTCGCCGGTCGAAATGGAGCTGATCACGGCCTGGGTGGAACGGCAGCGCGCCGACCACCCGGGCGCGCGGGTCCACGTACTGCGGCTGCCCGAACCCGACGCGCCGCCGTCGGAGCTGAGCGCGCTGGCGCAGCGGCTCGAATCCGGTCACGACCGTTCGATCGTGCCGGTTCAGGTGTTCTGGTTGCCGCCCCCGGACCGCGGCCGGCTCGCCAAGGTGGCGGGCCTGCTGCCCGGCCTGGATCCCTACCACCCCAGCCAGCGCCGGCAGCGCCGCATCCGGCGCGACGCTCCCGGTCGCGCGCGGGTGGTGGCCGGCGAGCCCGCCAAGGTGTCCGAATTGCGTCAGCAGTGGCGCGACACCACGGTGGGTGAGGATCCGCGCGACTTCGCCGGGTTCGTCGTCCGCCGCGCGGTCCTGGCGATCGAGCGCGTCGAGTACCGCATCCTCGGGCCGCAGTACAAGTCTCCGCGGCTGCTCAAGCCGGAGATCCTGGCTTCGGCGCGGTTTCGTGCGGGTCTGCAGAAGATCCCGGGCGCCACCGTCGAAGAAGCCGGCAAGATGCTCGACGAACTGGCGACCGGGTGGAGCAGGGTGTCGGTCGACCTGGTGTCCGTGCTCGGCCGGGCGATCAGCCGCGGATTCGATCCCGAGCTCGACTACGACGAGTACCAGGTGGCGGCCATGCGCTCCGGGCTGGAAGCGCACCCGGCGGTGCTGCTGTTCTCGCACCGGTCCTACATCGACGGCGCGGTGGTGCCGGTGGCGATGCAGGAGAACCGGCTGCCGCCGGTGCACGTGTTCGCCGGCATCAACCTGTCGTTCGGTTTGATGGGACCGCTGCTGCGCCGGTCCGGCGTCATATTCATCCGCCGCAACGTCGGCGACAACCCGCTCTACAAGTACGTCCTGCGCGAGTACGTCGGCTACATCGTCGAGAAGCGGTTCAACCTGAGTTGGTCCATCGAGGGCACCCGCTCGCGGACGGGCAAGATGCTGCCGCCCAAGCTCGGCCTGCTGGCCTACGTGGCCGACGCCTACCTCGACGGCCGCAGCGAGGACATCCTGCTGCAGCCGGTGTCTATCAGCTTCGACCAGCTGCACGAGACGGCCGAGTACGCCGCCTACGCCCGCGGCGGGGAGAAGACCCCCGAGGGCATCGGCTGGCTGTACAACTTCATCAGGGCGCAGGGCGAACGCAACTACGGCAAGATCTACGTCCGCTTCCCCGAGGCCGTGTCGATGCGCCAGTACCTCGGCCCCCAGCAAGGTCCGCTCAACCACGACCGGGACGCCAACAAGCTTGCCCTGCAGAAAATGTCCTTCGAGGTCGCGTGGCGAATCCTGCAGGCCACCCCCGTCACCGCGACGGGGTTGGTGTGCGCGCTGCTGCTGACCACCCGCGGCGCGGCGCTCACGCTGGGCCAGCTGCACCACACCCTGCAGGACTCCCTGGACTACCTCGAA
This sequence comes from Mycobacterium sp. TH-M103, assembly GCF_057473785.1. Lineage (NCBI taxonomy): Bacteria > Bacillati > Actinomycetota > Actinomycetes > Mycobacteriales > Mycobacteriaceae > Mycobacterium > Mycobacterium sp. TH-M103. The sequence goes on along the minus strand of NZ_JBYCLG010000152.1, from coordinate 4,686 downwards.
CGCAAGCACACCCCGGTCTCGACGAGCGCGCTGCGGCTGCGCACCCGGGCCGGCGTGCGTGCCGCGGTCGACGCGCTGTCGGGCGGTCACCCGGTCACCCGGGTCGACGGCGGGCGGGAGCCGGTGTGGCAGATCGCGCCCGAGGACGAACACGCCGCCGCGTTCTACCGGAACTCGGTGATCCACGCCTTCCTGGAAACCTCCATCGTCGAACTCGCGCTCGCGCACACCCGCCACGCCGGAGGCGACCGCATGGAGGCGTTCTGGGCGCAGGCGATGCGGCTGCGCGACCTGCTCAAGTTCGACTTCTATTTCGCCGACTCGGCGACGTTCCGGCAAAACATCGCCGAAGAGATGGCCTGGCACGACGACTGGGAGTCCCACGTCGCCGCCGGGGGAGACGAGATCGACGCGATGCTGTTCGCCAAGCGTCCGCTGATGGCCGACGCCATGCTTCGGGTGTTCTTCGAGGCCTACGAGATCGTCGCCGACGTGCTGCGCGACGCCCCGCCCGACATCGGCCGGCAGGAGCTGACGGACCTGGCGCTCGGGGTGGGGCGGCAATACGTGGCGCAGACCCGGGTCCGCAGCAGCGAGTCGGTGTCGACGCTGTTGTTCGCCACCGCGCGCCAGGTCGTCGACGACCACGGCTTGATCGGCCCCGGAGCCGAGCTGACCGAACGGCGGGTCGCCTTCCGGCGCGAGTTGCGCAACGTGCTGCGGGATTCCGGCCACATCGGTCGGCTCGCGCGCAAGCAGTTCGTCGCCCGCGAGTTAAAAGCGCGCCAGGACCAACGGGACAGCCGAACCGACTGACCGCCGCGCGCCCCCCAATAGCCTGGACCCATGACCGTTGCCCCGCCCGCCGGGAACGCCCCGGCACGCGCGCGACGAGGGGCGCTGCCAAGCGCCCTGCACGGGTGTGGCCGTTGCTGGTCGGGGTCGCGGTGCTGGCGGGGTGCACGGCGGCCGGGATCGGGGCGTTGTCGCTGGCCGATGCGCTGCTCGACACCGGTCTGCCCGATCCGGGGCCGGCCACCACGCTGGGGCTGCCGTTCGTCCGCGCGGCGGGCGAGATCGCCGCGGTCCTGGCCGTCGGTTCCTTCCTGTTCGCCGCCTTCCTGGTGCCGCCGCAGCGGAGCGGCGTACTCGACGCCGGCGGCTACCGTGCGCTCCGCACGGGGACGTGGGCGTCGGGGGTGTGGGCGGTGTGCGCCGCGTTGCTGGTCCCGCTGACCATCTCCGACGTGTCGGGCCAACCGCTGAGCCAGCACCTCAACCCGCTCACGCTGTGGTCGTCGGCCGGCCTGGTCACCACCGCCTCCGCGTGGCGCTGGACGGCGATCCTGGCCGCGCTGGTCACGCTGGCCAGCGTGTCGGTGCTGCGCTGGTCGTGGACAGCGCCGCTGTTGGGCGCTTCGCTGTCGACCCTGATCCCGCTGGGGCTGACCGGACACTCCTCGGCCGGCGGCTCGCACGACTTGGCGACCAACAGCCTGCTGATCCACCTGGTCGCCGCCGGCCTATGGGCCGGCGGCCTGCTCGCGTTGGTGGCCCACGCCCTGCGCGGGGGCGACCACCTGGGCCTGGCGGCGCGGCGGTTCTCGTCGATCGCGCTGTGGTGCTGGTTGGCCATGGGCGTGAGCGGGGTGATGAACGCCCTAGTGCGGGTGCTGCCGTCGGACCTGCTGACCACCTCCTATGGGCGGCTGGTCGTCGGCAAATTCCTGGCGCTGTGCCTGCTGGGCGTCCTCGGCTGGCGCCAGCGCCGCTCGGCAGTCGCCGCGCTGCACGACGACGCGAGCCCGCCGCACGCGCGGCGGGCCCTGATCCGGCTCGCGCTGATGGAAGCCGCGCTGTTCGGGCTGACCTTCGGCATTGCCGTCGGGCTGGGCCGCACACCGCCCCCGCCGCCGCCGATTCGGCTGCCCTCGCCGTCGGAAGCCGAGGTCGGCTACAACTTCGACGGGCCGCCGACCATGGCGCGCGTCCTGTTCGACTGGCGTTTCGACCTGATCTTCGGCACGGCCGCGATCGTGTTCGCCGCGGTGTACGTGGCGGCGGTGGTGCGGCTGCGCCGGCGCGGCGACCGGTGGCCGGCGGGCCGGACGCTGGCGTGGTTGCTCGGCTGCCTGACCCTGTTGTTCATGACGTCCTTGGGTGTCGGCCGGTACATGCCGGCGATGTTCAGCATGCACATGGTCGCCCACATGGGGCTGTCGATGCTGGTCCCGATCCTGCTCGTGCTCGGCGCCCCGGTCAGCCTGGCGCTGCGCGCACTGCCGACCGCCGGTCGTGACGATCCCCCGGGTATGCGGGAATGGTTGTTGGCCGCACTGCACAGCCGATGTTCCCGGTTCCTCACCAACCCGGCCGTGGCCACGGTCCTCTTCGTCGCCGGCTTCTACGGGTTGTACTTCTCGAGCCTGTTCGACAAGGCGGTGAGCAGTCACGCCGGGCATCTGGCGATGAACGTGCACTTCCTGCTCAGCGGCTACCTCTTCTATTGGATCGTCATCGGGGTGGACCCCACGCCGCGCCCGATCCCGCCGCTGGCCAAGGTGGGTGTGGTGTTCGCGTCGTTGCCGCTGCACGCGTTCTTCGGGGTGGTGCTGATGGGCACCCAGCGAGTCCTCGGCGCCGACTACTACCAATCGCTGGGACTGGGCTGGCACACCGACCTGATGGGCGATCAGCGGCTGGGCGGCGCCATCGCGTGGGCGGCCGGAGAAGGCCCCCTGGTGATCGTGATGTTGGCGTTGCTCATCCAGTGGGCGCGCAGCGACGACCGCATGGCCCGGCGGCTGGACCGGGCGGCCGACCGCGACGACGACGCCGAGCTGGCCGCCTACAACGCGATGCTGGCCGAGCTCGCGCGGCATAAGACGACAGAACTGCGCTAGAGGTAGTGATACCGGGCCTGGAGAATCTGCAAATCATCGCCGACGACGCGGTAGACGAGCCTTTGCTCCTGGGTAATCCGCCGAGTCCAGGCGCCGACGAGCCCGTATTTCAACGGCTCCGGCTTACCGATGCCTTCCTGCGGTGACCGACGGGCGTCCGCGATGAGCGTGTTGATCCGCTTGAGCACCGCACGGTCGGCGGTCTGCCAATGCTGGTAGTCCTCCCACGCTTGCGGCGAGAAGACGATGTTCACTCGGCGAGTTCAGCCCGGATTCCGCCGCCCTGGTCCAAGGCGTCAGCAGCGTCGAGGAGCCGGCGGGCATTGGCCGGGGAGCTGAACAGGTATGCCGTCTCCTGCCACGCTTCCCAGTCCTCGGCGGACATCAGCACGGCGCGACCAGCCTTCGATGTGATCTCGACCGGCGTCCGGTCGGCGTTGACCCTTTCGATCAGGGGAAACAGGTTCTTGCGCGCCTCGCTTGCGGTGATTGCCACCGAGCGCCTCCTCGCTAGTGGTACAAGATATGGTACCAGCCAGTTCAGTGTTGCTTGGTAGCCGCATGGAGCGGGGCGGTCGGCCGGGAAATCCATGGTGATCGAGCCGTCGCGGCCGGGACGGCAGCGCAGTTCGCCGCTGCGGGTGGCAAAAGCCCGCTCGCCGCCAAGCACGTGCGCGCTGGCCAGGGTGCCGTGCCCGCACAGGTCGACCTCGGTGGTCGGGGTGAACCAGCGCAGCGGCAAGCTCGCGTCGTGCTGGTCGCCGGTCAGGTCGACGAACGGCGGTTTAGGTCACAGCGACATCCTCGCCGAACAGGTCCAGGCGGCTCCGTCGACACACCTCCACCGGCCAGCCGTCTCGGAAGCAGGTCATTGAGACAGCAGGCCGCACGCGCGATCGCCTCCGACTCACCGACGGGCTGATCCACAGTCACCGTTTTCTCCACAGTGCCAGCGCGCGGGCCCCGTCTGCGACCGAGTCCGTCGGTGGTCCCGAGCTGAATGGCGGTCGTATAGGGCGGTGACCTGTTCGCCAAGCCATGACAGATAGATCGAGAAAGGGATCAGCCAATGTTCGAAACTCCGCTTACCGTAGTCGGTCACATCGTCAACGACCCCCAGCGTCGCCGGGTCGGTGACCAGGAGCTCATCAAGTTCCGGGTGGCCAGCAATTCCCGTCGCCGCACCGGTGACGGTGGCTGGGAGCCGGGCAACTCGCTGTTCATCACGGTCAACTGCTGGGGCAAGCTGGTGACCGGCGTGGGTGCGGCGCTGGGCAAGGGCGCGCCGGTAATTGCGACGGGACACGTGTACACCAGCGAGTATGAGGACCGCGACGGCAACCGTCGTTCCTCGCTGGAGATGCGGGCCATCGCGGTCGGGCCGGACCTGTCGCGCGCTCTGGTGCGCATCGAAAAGCCCGCGTACACCGGTCCGGAACCGGCTCCTGCCCCGGCGGAGGTCGCCGCCAACGGCAAACCTGCCGAGGATGCCGCCGCCGACGACGACGCCGCCGCGGGCGGCAACCCACTGCCGTTATCGGCCTAGCGGCCGGCCCGGCGCCGTCGGGCGATGCCTAGGATGGTCCGCGAGATCATTCTGCAAGACCAGAAAGGCAAAACCGCGGCATGGCTGAGTTCATCTACACGATGAAGAAGGTCCGCAAGGCGCACGGCGACAAGGTCATCCTGGACGACGTCACGCTGAGCTTCTACCCGGGCGCCAAGATCGGTGTCGTCGGCCCCAACGGCGCCGGCAAGTCGAGCGTCTTGCGGATCATGGCCG
>NZ_JBYCLG010000151.1:0-13479 GCF_057473785.1 Mycobacterium sp. TH-M103 | reverse complement strand
CAACGTGTTGTCGGACCCCGCCAAGCGCAAGGAGTACGACGAGACGCGGCGGCTGTTCGCCGGCGGCGGGTTCGGCGGGCGCAGGTTCGATGCCGGCGACTTCGGCGGCTTCGGTGCGGGCGGCGACGGTGTCGAGTTCAACCTGAACGACCTGTTCGATGCCGCGGGCCGTAGCGGCGGCGCCACCATTGGCGACCTGTTCGGTGGCCTGTTCGGTCGCGGCGCCGCGGCCCGGCCCAGCCGGCCGCGGCGCGGCAACGACCTGGAGACCGAGACGGAGCTGGACTTCGTCGAGGCCACCAAGGGCGTCGCGATGCCGCTGCGGCTGACCAGCCCGGCGCCGTGCACCAACTGCCACGGCAGCGGAGCGCGGCCGGGCACCAGCCCGAAGGTATGCCCGTCCTGCAATGGGTCGGGCGTGATCAACCGCAACCAGGGGGCGTTCGGTTTCTCCGAACCCTGCACCGACTGCCGGGGCAGCGGCTCGATCATCGAGCACCCGTGCGACGAGTGCAAAGGCACCGGGGTCACCACCCGCACCCGCACGATCAACGTCCGAATCCCGCCCGGGGTCGAGGACGGCCAGCGGATCAGGCTGCCCGGGCAGGGCGAGGCCGGGCTGCGCGGTGCCCCCTCGGGGGACCTGTACGTCACCGTGCACGTGCGCCCGGACAAGGTCTTCGGCCGCGACGGCGATGACCTGACGGTGACCGTCCCGGTCAGCTTCGCCGAATTAGCCTTGGGCTCGACGCTTTCAGTGCCCACGCTGGACGGCAAGGTCGGCGTGCGGGTGCCCAAGGGCACGGCCGACGGACGCATCCTGCGGGTGCGTGGCCGGGGCGTGCCAAAGCGCAGCGGCGGCAACGGGGACCTGCTGGTCACCGTGAAGGTGGCCGTGCCCCCGAACCTGGAGGGCGACGCCCAGGCGGCGCTGGAGGCCTACGCGGCCGCCGAGCGCGCCAGCGGCTTCAACCCGCGGGCCGGATGGGCGGGTAACCGCTGATGGCCGCGAATTCGAGGAACTCCGACCGGGAGTCGCGGACGTTCCTGATCTCGGTGGCCGCCGAGCTGGCCGGCATGCACGCGCAGACCCTGCGGACCTACGACCGCATGGGGCTGGTCCGGCCGCGCCGCACTCCCGGCGGGGGACGCCGTTATTCGGAGCGCGACGTGGATCTGCTGCGTGAGGTGCAGCGGCTTTCTCAGGACGAGGGGGTCAACCTGGCCGGGATCAAGCGCATCATCGAGCTGACCAACCAGGTCCAGGTGCTGCAGGCGCGGGTAAAGGAGTTGACCGACGAGCTGATGGCGTCGCGCGGCAGCCAGCGCCGCGACCTCGCGGTGCTGCCCAAGAGCACCGCGCTGGTGGTCTGGCAGCCCCGCAAACCCGGGAACCGTTAGGCGCGGATCGAGAACCGGGCCTGCGCCGGCTCGCCCGGTCGCGCGCACCGGTAGCCGCCGCGGCGCAGCGCGTCGGTCGGTGCGGTCATCGGCTCGAAGCACACCAGGTCTTCGGCGGGTGGGGCGAAGATTTGCGTGGCCGGATACCCACGCTCGAAGTGGACCTCCAGGCGGCGCCCGCCGCCGGACACCGCGAACACCGCGCCCTCGGGTACCTGATCGTAGGCGTCGTCAAAACCCTTGTCGGCCAACAAAATTTCCTGCTCCGGCTGGGTTTCCGTTGAGCCGGTGGGCAATCCGCGATCATCGAGGGCCAGGTGCCGCAGCGGCGGTGTCCGGATCGTCCATTCGGCGCGCGGCACCCCGGGCAGCTGCAGGTAGGGGTGGAAGCCGAAACACAGTGGGACCGGGGTGTCGCCGGTCGCGGTGACCGTGGTGGTCACCGTCAGCGTGCGCCCGGCCAGCCGCGCCGACACCGTCAGCACGTGCGGATACGGGAATCCGGCCAGCAGCCGCGGGTCGGCGCCGAAGTCGGCCTCGGCGGTCAGCTCGTCGCCCGATTCCGCCGTCACCCGCCAGCCCGGATAGGCGGCCATGGTGCCGTGGATGGGCAGCCCGTTGGGGTCGGCGCGCACACCGTTCTCCCCCGGCGTCAGCCGCACCGTCGCGCCCTCGGCGGTGTAGGTGTCGGCGCCCAACCGGTTCGCCCACGGGTACAGGATTGGGATGCCCATCGTCTTGCCGGCCTCGACGTAGGCGGTCAGGCCGCGCCGCTGGCCGAGCAGCTCCACCCCGTCGTCGGTCAGCGAGGTGCCGAGCATGCCGGCTCCCGGCACGAACCGGGCGGCGAGCGGCGAGGACGGGTCGCGCAGTGTGACGGTGTGCATGCCCTACCTCCGTCGACCTCGACTCACCCGGATAGTGGGTCGTGCTGGATGCGTTCCGGCGGAGCGCCTTTGGCGATCAGGGCGGCCCTAGTGGCCCGCACCATGTCCGGTCCCCCGCAGATCAGGATCTGCCGGTCGCCCCAACCACCGTATCTGGTCACCACGTCGGGCAGCCGGCCCGTCTGATGCACGTGCAGGCCGCGGGGCGGGGTGCAGTCGGGATAGTCGGCGGCCCAGGGCGGGTCGGTGCCGTATTCCGACACCGGCGAGACCGACAGCCACGGATTGTGCGCGGCGACCTGCCACAGGGTGGGCAGGTCGTAGAGCTCGCAGCGGTAGCGGGCCCCGAAGAACAGGTGCACCCGCGGGTTGTCGGCGTAGCGGCCGAGGTCCAGGATCAGCGCGCGCAGCGGCGCCAGGCCGGTGCCGCCGGCCACCATCAGCACGTCGCCGCCGTCCCGGTCGACGTGCAACCCGCCGTGCGGACTCGACAGCCGCCACCGGTCGCCGGGCCGGGTCTCGGCGACGACCGCGGTGCTGACCAGGCCGCCGGGGACTACCCGGACATGGAACTCGATCAGGCCGTCCGGGTCGGCCGGGATGGCCGGGCTCAGGTATCGCCAGCGGCGCGGGCACTGCGGGACCTGGGCGGTGACGTACTGGCCGGGGTGGTAGTCCATCGGGCGGTCCAGCCGCAGCCGCACGACCGCCAGGTCGCGGGAGGCCCGGATGTGCTCGACGACCGTTCCGTCCCACCAGGCGGGCCCCTCCTCGGCGTCGGCGGCACCGCTCATCACCCCGGTGATCAGGTTCAGCGACTGACGCGCTGCCTCCGCGACGGGCCCGGTCCAGGTCTCGCCCAGGTGGTCGCGCAGCGTGTCGTGCAGTGCCCGGCGCAGCGTCGCGTAGTGCGGCGCGGTGACGCCGTACTTGCGGTGGTCGCGACCGAGCTGGGCGAGGAAGGCCACCGGCTCTTCGGCGCGCCGCTCGACCAGCTCGCCGTAGACCCAGCGCAACGCCTGGGCGAAAGCGGCCCGCTGGCCGGCCATTTCGGCCGGGAACAGGTCGCGCACCGAGGTGTCGAGGGCGAACCAGTGCGTGTAGAACCGGTGGACGAGCCCGTCCTGCGCGATGGCGTCGCGCAGGACCCGCAACGCGTCGGGGTCCTCCAGGCTCACGGAGCCGAATTCTAGGCGCGCCGCGCTGCGCCGGCCTCAGCCCTGCGGGACGGTGTTGGCGGTGCCGGCGTCGACGACCTCGGGCGCGCCCCGGTGGTAGGTCACCCGGTCGCCGGTTCCCGGGGTACTCACGGCGTCGGCGCTGTCGACCGTGACGCGGTTCTCGTTTCCGGAGACGTTGGGGGTTGCGCAGTGGCCGGTGACCGTGATCGCGTTCGTCACCCCTCTCACCGACAGGTATCCGTCGTTGCAGGGGATCGTCTTGCGCGTGCCGGTGCCGCTGAGCTGTAACGTGCCCGCCCGGGGGACGGTCGCCGCGCGGCCCCACTTGAGCGAGGCGGACCCGCGCCTCCCACAGTTGCCTGCCGTAGACCCCCGCCAGGGTCAGCACCGCCACGACGGTGAACGCCTCGGGCAGCTCGATCCACAGCGCGACCGGTGCGACCGCGACCACGAACAGCGTCCACACGTAACCACCACCGGGACGGCAGTCCGGCCAGCCGGCCTTGGGAATGCGCCGCAGGGTGGGCGAGAGCCGCTGCTCGGGTTCGGCGGCGAATCCATCGACGAAACGTGCCACAATATTTAGACTTGAGCGGAACAGACTCAACCTTGACGGCGTTAGATAACGCGACAAGCATTTTGACCCGTAACCCGACCCGAACGGAGGCGTCGTGGACTCTTTCAACCCGACCACCAAGACCCAGGCGGCACTGACCTCGGCGCTGCAGGCGGCCTCGTCCGCAGGCAACCCCGAGATCCGGCCCGCCCACCTGCTGATGGCCCTGCTGACGCAGGCGGACGGGATCGCCGCGCCGCTGCTGGAGGCGGTCGGTGTCGAGCCGGCGACCATCCGCACCGAGGCCCAGCGGCTGCTGGACCGGCTGCCGCAGGCCAGCGGCGCCAGCGCCCAGCCGCAGCTGTCCCGCGAATCGCTGGCGGCCATCACCACCGCCCAGCACCTGGCCACCGAGATGGACGACGAGTACGTCTCCACCGAGCACCTGATGGTCGGCCTGGCCACCGGCGACTCCGAGGTGGCCAAGCTGCTGACCGGCCACGGCGCCTCGCCGCAGGCGTTGCGCGAGGCGTTCGTCAAGGTGCGTGGCAGCGCGCGGGTGACCAGCGCCGACCCCGAGGCCACCTACCAGGCGCTGGAGAAGTACTCCACCGATCTGACGGCCCGGGCCCGCGAGGGCAAGCTCGACCCGGTGATCGGGCGCGACAACGAGATCCGGCGTGTCGTGCAGGTTTTGAGCCGCCGCACCAAGAACAACCCGGTGCTGATCGGTGAGCCGGGCGTCGGCAAGACCGCGATCGTGGAGGGCCTGGCCCAGCGCATCGTCGCTGGTGACGTGCCCGAGAGCCTGCGCGACAAAACCGTCATCAGCCTGGACCTCGGCTCGATGGTGGCCGGCGCCAAGTACCGCGGTGAGTTCGAGGAGCGCCTCAAGGCCGTCCTGGACGACATCAAGAACTCCGCCGGGCAGATCATCACCTTCATCGACGAGCTGCACACCATCGTCGGCGCCGGTGCGACCGGCGAGGGCGCGATGGACGCCGGCAACATGATCAAGCCGATGCTGGCCCGCGGCGAGCTGCGCCTGGTCGGTGCGACCACCCTCGACGAGTACCGCAAGTACATCGAGAAGGACGCCGCGCTCGAGCGCCGCTTCCAGCAGGTGCTGGTCGGCGAGCCGTCGGTGGAGGACACCGTCGGCATCCTGCGCGGGCTGAAGGACCGCTACGAGGTGCACCACGGCGTGCGTATCACCGACTCGGCGCTGGTCGCCGCCGCCACGCTGTCCGACCGCTACATCACCGCCCGCTTCCTCCCGGACAAGGCCATCGACCTGGTCGACGAGGCCGCGTCGCGGCTGAAGATGGAGATCGACTCGCGCCCAGTCGAGATCGACGAGGTCGAGCGCCTGGTGCGCCGCCTCGAGATCGAGGAGATGGCGCTGGCCAAGGAGGAGGACGAGGCGTCCAAGGAGCGGCTGGAGAAGCTGCGCGCCGAGCTGGCCGACCAGAAGGAGAAGCTCGCGGAGCTGACCACCCGGTGGCAGAACGAGAAGAACGCGATCGACGTCGTCCGCGAGCTCAAGGAACAGCTGGAGGCGCTGCGCGGGGAGTCCGAGCGCGCCGAGCGCGACGGCGACCTGGCCAAGGCCGCCGAGCTGCGCTACGGGCGCATTCCCGAACTCGAGAAGAAGCTCGACGCGGCGCTGCCGCAGGCCGAGGCCCGCGAGAACGTGATGCTCAAGGAGGAGGTCGGGCCCGACGACATCGCCGAGGTGGTGTCGGCGTGGACCGGGATCCCCGCCGGCCGCATGCTCGAGGGCGAGACCGCCAAGCTGCTGCGCATGGAGGAGGAGCTGGGCAAGCGCGTCATCGGCCAGCGCAAGGCCGTTCAGGCCGTCTCCGACGCCGTGCGGCGGTCGCGGGCCGGTGTCGCCGACCCCAACCGGCCGACCGGATCGTTCATGTTCCTCGGCCCGACCGGTGTCGGCAAGACCGAGCTGGCCAAGGCGCTGGCGGAGTTCCTCTTCGACGACGAACGCGCCATGGTCCGCATCGACATGAGCGAGTACGGCGAGAAGCACTCGGTCGCCCGCCTGGTCGGAGCGCCCCCGGGCTACATCGGCTACGACCAGGGCGGTCAGCTGACCGAGGCGGTGCGGCGACGCCCGTACACGGTGATCCTGTTCGACGAGGTCGAGAAGGCCCACCCCGACGTGTTCGACGTGCTGCTGCAGGTGCTCGACGAGGGGCGGTTGACGGACGGCCAGGGCCGCACGGTCGACTTCCGCAACACCATCCTGATCCTGACGTCCAACCTCGGGTCGGGCGGCAGCGAGGAGCAGGTGATGGCCGCGGTGCGCTCGGCGTTCAAGCCGGAGTTCATCAACCGCCTCGACGACGTGATCGTGTTTCACGGCCTCGAGCCCGGCGAGCTGGTGGCCATCGTCGACATCCAGCTGGCGCAGCTGCAGAAGCGGTTGGCCCAGCGGCGGTTGCAGCTCGAGGTGTCCGACACCGCCAAGAAGTGGCTGGCCCAGCGCGGGTTCGACCCGGTCTACGGCGCCCGGCCGTTGCGCCGGCTCGTGCAGCAGGCCATCGGCGACCAGCTGGCCAAGATGTTGCTGGCCGGCGACGTGCACGACGGGGACACCGTCCCGGTCAACGTCAGTCCCGAGGGTGACTCGCTGATCCTGGGCTGAGTAACTAGAACTGGACCTGCGGCGGTGCCCGCTGGCCTTCCGGCGCCCGGTCGAACGGCCGTTTCTGTACGCCCGCCAGACCGGTGAAGAACATCCAGAGGATCGTCACCACCCGCTGGTTGGGGCCGGCCGCCGCGTCGTTGTAGTACTGACGCGCGAACGCCGGCTGGTTCTCGGTGTCGGCGAGCTGCTCATGCAGCTGCAGAAAGTTGGCCCCTGCGCCCGCGCCTTCTCGTCGACGCTGGTCTCCGGTGACCTCTTCGAAGACCGACTTCTCATGCGCCGCATAACCTTTGACGGTGTTGACCAGGTTGGGCACCAGGTCGGCCCGGCGGGTCAGCTGCACGGCGATCCCGCCGAGCGCCTCCTGGGCCTTGACGTCGAGGCGGCGCAGCGCGTTGAACGCGACGACACCGAGCACTGCCAGGGCCGCCAGCGCTCGGTCCACGGCAGCGTGGCCCGGCGCGGAAGCGGCACCCGCAGGTCGAGCCGCACGGTGACCGGGTTCTGTGGTGGCAGCGCCGCGGTGGTGACCGTGACGTGGTCGGTGCCCGCACCGGCGATCGCGCACGGGATGGACCCGGTCTCGTCGGCGGCGCACTGCACCAGCCCCGGGCGGACCGGGCAGGTCGATGCTCACGTGCGCGGCCGCGATCTTCATGGCCTGGAAGCCGACCACGTTGTAGTAGAACGACGCGGTCGGTGCGCTCGGGTTGGTCCCGGCGCGGTCGGCGGTTTCACCAGCCCCCCGGGCGTGCCGTCACGCGCCTGATGCGCGGTTGTGACCTGGTGGCATTCTCCACTCCGGCCCAAGAGCAGATAACCTACTTGGGATGGTTCCCCTTTGGTTCACGCTGTCCGCCCTTTGCTTCGTCGGCGCGGGCGTGCTGCTGTACGTCGACATCGACCGGCGTCGCGGCCGCAGCCGGCGCCGCAAGTCGTGGGCGCGGTCGCACGGCTTCGACTACGAGCGTGAGTCGACCGAGATCCTCAAGCGCTGGAAGCGCGGGGTGATGTCGACGGTGGGGGAGGTCGCCGCCCACAACGTCGTGCTGGGGCAGATCCGCGGCGAGGCGGTCTACATCTTCGACCTCGAAGAGGTGGCCACGGTGATCGCGCTGCACCGCAAGGTGGGCACCAACGTGGTGGTGGACCTGCGGCTCAAGGGGCTCAAAGAGCCGCGGGAGAACGACATCTGGCTGCTCGGTGCGATCGGGCCGCGGATGGTGTACTCGACGAACCTGGACGCGGCCCGGCGGGCCTGCGACCGGCGCATGGTCACCTTTGCCCACACTGCGCCCGACTGCGCCGAGATCATGTGGAACGAGCAGAACTGGACGCTGGTGGCCATGCCGATCGCCAGCACGCGCGCCCAGTGGGACGAGGGCCTGCGCACCGTGCGGCAGTTCAACGACCTGCTGCGGGTGTTGCCGCCGCTGCCGCAGGAGACCGCCTCGGAGTCGGGCGCGCCGGCGGGCCTGCGCAGTGCCTCGCCGAGCCGTCCGCTGATGCCGGCCGGACGCGGGGAACTGCCGCCGCGGCGGGCGCAGCACGACGTGGCGGGCCTGGTCGGTGAGGCTGGCCGGCGCGAGCCGGAGCCCGTGCGCCGCGACCAGCCCCGCACCGAGGGCCGGCCCGAAGGCGTGCACCGCCCGCCGCCACCGGTCAACGGCCGCGAGGCCTCCAACTACCAGCGCTGACCGCGCCGGTCGCTCATGTCTCGCCCCGTAGCCCTGATCACCGGGCCCACGTCCGGGATCGGTGCCGGTTATGCCCGCCGCTACGCCGCCGACGGCTACGACCTGGTGCTGGTCGCCCGCGACGCCGACCGGCTGGCCGCACTCGCGGCGGAGTTGAAGACCGAGGCGGGCGGTGTCGACATCCTGTCCGCCGACCTGTCCGACGCGGCCGAGCGCAATGAGGTTGTCGACCGGCTCGCCGGGGGGGTGCGGGTGCTGGTGAACAATGCCGGATTCGGCACGTCGGGGGAGTTCTGGGCGACGGATCCCACGCTGCTGCAGGCGCAACTGGACGTCAACGTCACCGCGGTGATGCAGCTGACCCGGGCCGCGCTGCCGGCCATGCTCGCCGCCGGTGCGGGCACGGTAATCAACGTGGCCAGCGTGGCGGGGCTGCTGTCCGGGCGGGGGTCGACCTACTCGGCGTCCAAGGCCTGGGTGGTGTCCTTCAGCGAGGGCCTGGCCGGCGGCCTGCGGGGCACTGGCGTCGGCGTGCACGCGGTGTGCCCGGGGTTCGTGCACACCGAGTTCCACGAGCGGGCGGGAATCGACATGGCCCGGCTGCCGTCGTTCCTGTGGCTCGAGGTCGATGACGTGGTCGACAAGAGCCTCGCCGACGTCTCCGCCGGCAAGGTGGTCAGCGTGCCCGGGCTGCAGTACAAGGCGCTCGTGGCCGCGGGGCGGATGATCCCGCGGAACCTGGTGCGCGCGGCGGCGAGTCGGGTCGGGGGCGGCCGTGGACGAAGCTGACCGCGCGGAGCTGGCCGAGCTGGTGCGGCGCCTGTCGGTGGTGCACGGCCGGGTCACGCTGTCGTCGGGCAAGGAGGCCGACTACTACGTCGACCTGCGCCGCGCCACGTTGCACCACCGGGCGTCGGCGTTGATCGGCACCCTGGTCCGGCAGCTGACCAGCGACTGGGACTACGCGGTGGTCGGCGGCCTGACCCTGGGCGCCGACCCGGTGGCGACGGCCGTCATGCACGCGCCCGGGCGGCCGATCGACGCGTTCGTCGTCCGTAAGGCCGCGAAAACCCATGGTATGCAACGACTTATCGAGGGTTCCGAGGTCGCAGGGCGGCGGGCGCTGGTGGTGGAGGACACCAGCACCACGGGCAACTCGGCGCTGACGGCGGTGCATGCCGTCCAGGAGGCGGGCGGCGAGGTGGTGGGTGTTGCCACCGTGGTGGACCGCGCCACCGGCGCCGCCGAGGCCATCCGCGCCGAGGGGCTGCTATACCGCAGCGTGCTGGGCCTTGCCGATCTGGGGCTGGGCTAGGCGGCGAGCGGGGCTATGCACCAATCGTCACACCTGCCGCACGGGCCTCTGGCGTGGGCGGCATTCGTTGTGCCCGCCTCGCAGCGACAATTCCCTCCCGCTCCGATTTGTCGCTGTGAGGCGGGCAAAAAGTCGACCGTTCCTGGCCAGTGGCGCATGTGGCGAACGTGACTGATGCGCTTTAGATTCCGGTCGCCGAAGCGCGCCGCGAGCGCCCTCCTCGTCATCGCCGCCTGCCTGGCCGGCTGCTCGAGTTCCGCCCATCCCGTCCGCCCCTATGGCGCCGAAGGGGCGCGGTTCGGCGAGTCGCTGGCGTTGCTGGGCTGGAACATCGGGGTGTCGAACCTGCGCTGGTCGGAGGACTACGTACTGATCGACGTCGACGCCAGCGTCGCGTCGCCCAACAGCCCGCACGCAAGACCGGAGGACATTCGCTTCGGGCTCTACGGGGCGCTGGCGCACCCGCTGGAGGCCACCGCGCTGGGCAGCTGCGACAGCGCGGTCAGCAGCGGGCGGCAGATCCCCTCCCCGCTGTCGGCGCCGCCCGACCGGCTCACCGGCACCGTGTGCCTCGGCCCGCAGAAGGACCGGAGCCAGGTCCGCGGCGTGTACGCCTACTCGCCGCGCGACCGCATCCCCAAGACGTCGGCGGCCTACCCTGCGGCGTTCCCCGTGGGGCTGATGCCGACCAACGCCAACGACACCGGCCTGGTCGTCAAGACCGTCAACCTGTCGGCCTGGCACGCCGACGGCACCCCGGTGACCAGGGCGCAGCTCGGTGACCCGGCCGCGTTCACCGGCAACGGCTACATGCTGCTGGGGCTGGAGGCCACCGCCCTCGCGGACCGCTACCGCGACGACTCCGCCAAGCGCGGCGGCCCGATGATGCTGCTCGCCTCGCCGACCCTGCCCGCTCCGGGGCTGAACCCGGCCTGCTCCGCGTACGGGTCGTCGGTGCTGATCCTGCCCGATGCCTCGCTGGACGCGGTGCACGTCGACGCGTCGCTGTGCACCCAGGGCGACATCAACGAGGCGCTGCTCTACGCGACGGTCGCGGTCGACGGCACCCACGCCGGCGTGTGGACGCAGCGATGAACGAGCCCGGGCCCACCGAGTGGGGGGCGCCGGCCGCCGGCGTCGGGCCCTGGCCGGGCGAGCCGCCCGACGACCCGCGCTACGACCCGATCCTGTTGCGCGACGGCGACACCCGCAACGTCGTTGACGCCTATCGGTACTGGACCCGGGAGGCGATCATCGCCGACATCGACACCCGCCGCCACCCGTTGCACGTGGCGATCGAGAACTTCGGCCACGACGCCAACATCGGCTCGGTGGTGCGCACCGCCAACGCCTTCGCGGTGCACACCGTGCACATCGTGGGGCGGCGGCGCTGGAATCGCCGCGGCGCTATGGTGACCGACCGCTACCAGCGGCTGTGCCACCACGACCGAACCGGCGAACTGCTGGAGTTCGCGGCGGGCGCCGGGTTGAGCGTCGTCGCGGTGGACAACGTCCCGGGCGCCGTGCGCATCGAGGAGGTGGCGTTGCCCCGCGAGTGTTTGCTGGTGTTCGGTCAGGAGGGGCCGGGCATCACCGACGACATTCGCGCCGGCGCGTCGATCGCGGTGTCCATCGCGCAGTTCGGCTCGACGCGCAGCATCAACGCCGGGGTGGCCGCCGGGATCGCGATGCACGCCTGGATTCGCCAGCACGCCGACCTCGATCGCGCGTGGTAGCAACCAGGATTCACGCTCAACTCCACAACGTGACGTGTACCTTGGGGCGGAACCTCGTCACCCCGACGCCGGACCCGCGGATCATCGCCTGCGTGCACCGGGGTGTGGTGATGAAGCGCACCAGCTCCGACACGGCGGGCTGGCGAGCCGCCGGCGCCAGGGTCGCCGCGCACCATTCGCCCGAGCGGTCCAGCCCCGGCCCATTGACGTGCACCAGCCGCCCGGCGGCCAGGTCCTTGGCCACCGCGAAGCCGATCGCCAGGCTCACCCCGCCGACCCGCTGCACCTCCTCGAGCGCGGCGGCGTCGCTCTGGAAGATCCGCTGCTGTGACTCCGGAATCTCCAAGGCGCGCAACATGACCGCGATCTCACCGTCCACTCCGCCCGCCGACGGCCCCAGCATCCACTGCTGGGCACGAAGCGCCGCGGCAGTCGGAAAACCTTTGGCCAGTGGGCTTTTCGGCCCGACGACGGCGATGATCTGATATTTCAGGAAGGCTCGCACGAAGATCGTCTCGTCCGAACCGACCGAACCGGCCGGGCCGATCGCGATGTCCACGGCGCGCGAGCAGATCAGCTCGCGGAACCGGCTGGTGGGGTGCACGCTCAACTCCACCGACAGGTCGTCGGCGCGCGACGAGAACAGCTCGATCAGCCCCGGCGCGGCGTGCTCGGCGAACGCCGACGACGCCGCGATGCGCAGCAGGCGGCGCCCGTGGGCCGCCTCGGTGACTTCGATGGCGGTCTGCTGCTGCAGGCCCAGGATCTCCACGGCGCGGCTGGCCAGCCGCAGGCCGCCGGGCGTGAACGCCAGCCCGGCACCGGTTCTGGTGAACAACGGGTCGTCGAGCTCCTTGCGCAGCGCCGCCACGTGCATCGAGATCCCGGCGTCGGAAACACCCAGCTCCGCGGCGGCGGCCCGCACCGATCCCAGCCGAACCACCGCCGAATAGGCCCGAAGTTGAGCCGGAGTCATGGGTATGAGCCTACGTTGGAACCCGTGCGGGAAGTGCTTGCTCAGCTGATGCCGATCTGGCGTGCCGGTGCGACCGCGGGGCTGGGCACCGTCGTGCGCACGCTGCGGTCGGCGCCGCGGCAGCCGGGCGCGTCGATGCTGGTGGCCCCCGACGGCTCGGCGACCGGATCGGTGTCGGGCGGCTGCGTGGAGGGCGCGGTCTACGAGCTGGCCACCGAGGTCGCGCACACCGGGACACCGCGACTGGAACGCTACGGGGTCAGCGACGACGACGCGTTCGAGATCGGTCTGACCTGCGGCGGCATCATCGACGTCTTCATCGAGTCGGTCTCGCGGGCAACGTTTCCCGAACTTGGGTCGATCGCCGAGGACGTCGCGGCGGGTCGTCCCGTGGCGGTCGCGACCGTCATCGCCCACCCCGACGCGGCGTGGGTGGGCCGCCGGCTCATCGTCAGGCCCGACGCTCTGTCGGGGTCTTTGGGCTCGCCGCGCGCCGACGCCGCGGTCACCGACGACGCCCGCGGCCTGCTGGCGCTGGGCCGCAGCGAGGTCCTCGAGTACGGGCCCGACGGCCAGCGCCTCGGCGACGGCATGGAGGTCTTCGTCTCCAGCAACGCCCCGCCGCCCCGGATGCTGGTCTTCGGGGCGATCGACTTCGCCGCCGCCCTGGCCCGGCAGGGGTCGTTCCTGGGCTACCGCGTCACGGTGTGCGACGCGCGCGCTGTGTTCGCCACCCGGGCGCGCTTCCCGTCGGCCGACGAGGTCGTCGTCGACTGGCCGCACCGATATCTGGCCGCGCAGGCGGCGGCTGGCGCCGTCGACCGGGACACGGTGATCTGCGTGCTCACCCACGACCCGAAGTTCGACGTCCCGCTGCTCGAGGTGGCGCTGCGCCTGGACGTCGGCTACGTCGGCGCGATGGGATCGCGCCGCACCCACGACGACCGGATGGACCGGCTGCGGGCGGTGGGGCTCACCGACACCGAGCTGAGCCGGCTGGCCAGCCCCATCGGGCTGGACCTCGGCGCGCGCACCCCGGAGGAGACCGCGGTCTCGATCGCCGCC
>NZ_JBYCLG010000150.1:0-3900 GCF_057473785.1 Mycobacterium sp. TH-M103 | reverse complement strand
AGATGGCGGTACAACTCGGTGTCGCGCACACAGCACATCCTGCCGCCCTGCGCCCATCACGCCCAGACCAGACCCACAGAAAACCCGGAAGCGCCCTTCTGAGGAGTCAGGCCGTTTCGAAGAAGTCCAGCAACAGGTCGTTGACGGCCGGCGCCTGCTCGATCTGCGGGCAATGCCCGGCCTTGTCGACCACCGCCGAGCGGGCGCCGTCGATCTGCTCGGCGATCTGCGCCGCCCATCCGGGCGGAAGCAGCTTGTCCCCGCCGCCCTCGACCACCACGGTCGGCACACCGATGCGCTCGTAGGCTCGCGCGCTCGACGCCGTCCCGGACGGCCCCGCACCCGGACGCCGAAATCGGGCCGCCGCCACGGCTTCCCACGCGCCGGGCGCGGTGCTTGATTCGTGGCGGCGCCGCACATAATCATCGTCGGCCGGATATCCCGGGTCGTAGAACAGCGCCTCGACGATGCGCCGCATCGCCGGCAGCGTCGCGTCGTACTGCTGTAAGGCCTCGAAGTGCTCGTTCTGCTGAATCTCCCCGCCCCCGCAGATGATCGCCAGGCTGCGGATCGGCAGCATCGGATTCTCCGAGGTCGCGTCGGTGAGCAGGTTGACGGCACCCATCGAGTTTCCGGCGAAGTGTGCGGCGTCCACGCCGAGCAGCTCGCAGAAGCGCGCCACGTGCCGGATCCGCATCCCGCGCCCATTCACGAAGTCGACCACCTTGGCCGACTCACCGAAGCCCAGCTGATCCGGGGCCAGCACCCGATAGTGCGCCGCCAGGGCCGAGATGTTGTGCTCCCAGCCGAGTTCGGCGCCTGCCCCGAACTCGCCGCCGTGCAGCAGCACCACCGGGTCGCCGTCGCCAGCCTCCAGATAGCTCGTGGCCAGTCCGTCGACCAGCATGGTCTTGCGCTGAATCTCCATCGGCGCCTTTTCTACTTGATCGCAATCGGGTTCACCGGAGAACCGACCGCGCCGACGAATCTCAGCGGCGGCGCGACGAGCTGGAAGTCGTAGACGCCGTCCGCGGCACAATCTTCCGCCAGCGCCGTCAGGTCCCAGAACTCACCGAGCATCAACCCCATGTCGCGCAGGCACAGCAGGTGCATGGGCAGGAACGCGCCCTCGACATCCGGAACCAGGTCCTCGACCTGAAGATTGTCGGACGCGACCGCCGCGACCTCGTGGTCGTGCAGCCACGACGCACAACGCCAGTGCAGCCCCGAGAACGGCTCCGTCTTGTTGCCCGTCTGCAAAAACCTCGCCCACCAGCCCGTCCGGATCACGACGATGTCGCCACGCTCGATGGTGACCCCCTGCGCCCGGACGACGTCGTCCAATTCCTGTGGAGTGATCGGATTCCCCTGCTCGAGGAACACCTCCGCGCCCCGGTGCCGCACCAGGTCCAGCAGCACGCCGCGCGAGGTGATCCCCTTGACGTCGACCTTGGCGATGCTGCAGTGGTAGGCGCCCATGCTGGTGACCGAACCGGCCGCGAAGCCGTTGTAGAGCTTGTCGTCGTAGTAGACGTGCGACAGCGCATCCCACTGGGTGGCCGCCTGCAGCGGCATGATGACCATGTCCTCGTTGAACCGGAACAGGTTGTCGACGAAGTAGCCACCCATCTGCTCGGCGGTCGGGTTCTGGGTCCATCGGGGCCCGTACTGCGCGAGTGTGTTCGCGTCTCCGCCGTCGACGGTCATCACCAGGACGGGGTTGTGCCGAAAATGGAAGGCTCCCTGCGGCCCCGACGAGCCGAAGTCCACCCCGAGCGGGAACACCTTGCCGTGCCGGACCAGGCTTGCGGCGTGCGCGACCTTGTCGGCCGTGATGAAGTTCAGCGTGCCGAGCTCGTCGTCGGCGCCCCACCGCCCCCAGTTGGAGACGTCGCGGGCGACCCGCCGGAATTCGGTCAAGCCGGCCACGGGGCTCCTTCCTCGAGTTCGCGGGCGATCGCCGCTCCGACGTTGCCCCCGTCGACCCACACCACCTGGCCCGAGATGTAGCTTGCCGCAGCGCTGTTCAGGAACAGCAGCACCGATGCCTGTTCCGCGGCCGTGGAAACCCGTCCCAACGGCTTGGGGATGTCGTCGAGGAAGCCCTGACCGTAGGCCGTGCGCAACTGATCGAGGATCGGCGTCTCGGTGACCCCCGGGCCGGTGCAGTTGATCCGGATGCCCCGGGCCCCGAGGGGCGTCGCACTTTGCATGGTGTACAGGATGACCGCTTCCTTGGCCAACCGGTACCCCCCTCCGGTGAGCTCGTCGGGATGCTCACGGCACCAGTCGATGCCCTCCCGCATCGTGGAGGTGCGCAGCAGTGGTGCGACCGATCGCAGGTGCTCGCGGTACCCGGCGGCCGCCAGCGACGACACGCTCACGATGGACGACCCCGGGCCCATCAGCGGGAGCAGCGCCTCGGTGAGATGCCGCGGACCCAGGAAGTTGATGGTGACGACCAGCGGCGGATCGCCGATCCCCGAGGACACCCCGGCCACGTTGAACAGCGCGTCCACCGGCCCGCCGATCGCGGCCACCGCCCGGTCGATCGAGCCCGGGTCGGCGAGGTCCACCTCGTGAAAAGCGTTGAGCTCGAGTGCCGGCCGGCGCTTGTCGAGGCCGACCACCTCGGCGCCGAGTTCGGTGAGCCGGCGCAGCACCTGTTCGCCGATGCCCGACGCACATCCGGTCACGACCGCCCGGCGGCCGTCGTAGCGCCACAGCCCGTCGATCTCTGCCAACGTCAGCCGGCTTCCGGGATCACTTGCGCTGCTCCCTGGCCCGCTGCGCCGCCTGGACGCGGCCCTCGTTGATCTCGGCCATGGCCTCGGGGATCTCGCTGGCCGTGAACTTGTCGCGGCCGGTGGGCAGGCCGCCGAAGGCGTAGGTCTCGTCGAACTGCGGCGCGGCCGGTGCCGGCCGCCGCGCCTCCACCTTTTCGATGACGGGCTCGAGCCGCCTGGCCTTGTCGGCGACCGCCTTCGCGTCGCGCTCGATGAACTCGGGCAGCACCTCCGTACCCATCAGCTCGATCGACTCCATGGTGCCCTCGTGGCTGCGCGGGTTGAGCAGCAGGATGATCTCGTCGACGCCGCTCTCCTCGTAGCCGCGCAGGAATTCGCGCACGGTGGCCGGCGTTCCGATCGCGCCGCGGCCGGGACCGTAGGCCAGCGTCGGGTCCTTCTCGACCTCTTCGAGGTAGCGCTGCCACACCCCGGTCCGCCCGGGGGTGTGCATCCCGGTCAGGTAGTAGTGCATGATCCCGAACGAGAAGAACCCGCCGCCCTGCCCGAGACGCTGGAGCGCCTGTTCCTCGGTCTTGGCGACCATCATCGACAAGTCCCCGCCGATGGCCAGGATGTTCGGGTTGATCTGCGGCGTGACGGGCACGCCATTCTCCTCGAACTCCTTGTAGTAGCCGTTGACCCGCTCGGTGAGCGGCCCGGGGCCGGTGTAGGCGAAACTCAGCGCGCCGATGCACTTCTGGGCCGCCATCTGCACGCTGGCCGGCCGCGTGCAGGCCACCCAGACCGGGGGATGCGGCTTTTGCATCGGCTTGGGGATCACGTTGCGGGGCGGCATCTGGATCTGCTCACCCTTGAAACCGGTGAACGGCTCCTCGATCATGCACCGGATGGCCACCTCGAGGGACTCCTCCCACTGGGCGCGCTTGTCGGCCGGGTCGACGTCGAAGCCACCGAGCTCACCGACGGAGGAGCCTTCCCCGGTGCCGAATTCGACGCGTCCGTTGGAGAGCAGGTCGATGGTCGCGACGCGTTCGGCCACCCGGGCGGGGTGGTTGACGGCGGGCAGCAGGTGCATGATGCCGAAGCCCAACCGGATGTTCTTGGTCCGCTGGCTGGCGGCGGCCAGGAAGATCTCCGGCGCCGTGGAATG
>NZ_JBYCLG010000149.1:0-19437 GCF_057473785.1 Mycobacterium sp. TH-M103 | reverse complement strand
AGTGGTGCGCGCCAGCATGAGTTTCTACGGCAGCACCCCCAACTACGCGTTCATCTGGGACGAGGCCGGGTTCGAGGGCACGACCGCCCGGATCCGCGAGAAGCAGAAGGCCGGCGACTTCGCCGCGATGGCGGCCCAGATCAGCGACGACCACATCGCCGCCTTCGCCACCGAGTCGACCTGGGACGGGCTGCCTGATGCGCTGAGGGCCAAGTACGCCGGCATCGCCACGCGCCTGGTGCTCTACAACGCCCTGGGCGATGCGGACCGGGTGGAGCGCTACGGGGAGGTGGCCCGCCGCGTGCGGGGCTGATGCCCTCAGGTGGGTGCCGCGGCCTGGCTGCGGGCCAGCGCAACCGTCGCGGCAACCATCACCGCGACGGACACGCCCAGCGCCACCAGGCCGAGGGTGTCGGTGGTCAGCGTCTCGCCCAGCACGGTGACGCCGAGGACCGATCCCACGAGCGGCTCGGCGACGGTCACTGCGGGTAGCGACGCCGTCAGCGGCCCGGCGCGGAACGCCGATTGCTCCCAGGCGGTCGCGGCGACCGCGAGCACCGCCCACACGTAGATCTCCGGTGCGCGCAGCAACGCCGGGATGCCGTGACCGAGCTGGTCGACGACGCCCTTCATCAGCACCGAGAACAGGCCCCACAGCGAACCGGACAAGAGGCCCAACAGGAGCGCGGCCACCGAGCCGGGGAACATGCGCGCGCCGAGCACGCAGAGGATCAGCGCCGGTCCCATGATCGCCACCACGATGCTCCACGTTTGCAGGGACCCGCGCGGGGCCCCGGCCTGCGGGTCGCCGACCGTCACCACCACCGCCACCGCGGCTGCTAAAAGTACGGCCCAAAACCCTTGCCCGCGTGTGATTCTGCGGTGTTTAGCGCGGGCGCTGATCACCAACGCGAACAGCAGCGAGGTCACCAGCAGCGCTTGCACCAGCACGACGGAGCCGAAGCCGAGCGCTGCGGCCTGCAGCCCGAAGCCGGCGCCGGCCACCAGGCTGCCCACCCACCATTGCCGGTCGCGCAGCAGCCGGTGGAACAGGGCGACGGTGCCGACGTGCTGCTGGGTGACCTGTTGGGCGGAGCGCTGCTGCACGACGTCGCCGATGCCCATCATCAGCGCGGCCGCCACCGCCAGCGCCGCCGCGATGTCGGTCTTACCCACCAATGCCTCCCGTGCGCTCAGCCGACCTCAGTTTCGGGGCGAGATCCCGATCATCTGTGCGGGGTCGATCGTGAATTCCGCGGCGGCCGTCCGGGCCCAGGGTCGCATCTGGTCGGGCGGTGTGAAGCGGGCGGGGTCGATTTCCAGGTCGCGTACCGATTGTTCCTGGGGCGTGGCGGCCGGATTCGCGACGGTGAGCTGCCCGGGTGGGTCGCCGACGAAGTTTCTCTCGATCATCCACTGCACTTCTGCCCTGGCGACGCCGGTAGCATCCGGCAGGGCCGCGTCCCTGACCCAGATCCGGTCCTTGGTGACGTTGACGACCACGTTGTCGAGTCCGAACGCGAAGAGCCCCTCGTAGTGTCGACCGCACGCCGGCGATCGTCTCCCCGACGAGTTCGCGGTCGCACGACAGGTGGGTGGCCATCGCCAGCTGTGGCCCGACCAGTTCGGCGAGATAGCCGACCGCGTAGTGCGGGGTGTGGTAGTGGTCCAGGACGTGGGCGCCCAGCAGCGGTGAGACCCCTGCTTGAGCGCCCAGAGTTCGACCAGGTCGCAGGCCATCTCCGTGACGAAAACGTCTGCGCTGGAGGAATATTCGACGGTCAGTTCGTCGGCTTGCCGTCGCCGGTCCAGACGAAGGAAAGCCCATTCCAGCTCGGTGACGTCGATGCGGTAGCCGTCCCGCATCGGTCCGACCGCCCACTGCGAGGTCCAGGCCCCCATCTTCTGCAGATGCTCGCACATCGCCTGAGTGCCAAGCGCTTCCGTGCGGCACGACGGACTGATCACGCGCAGCGGAGCCCAACGACCGTTGAACGGCGCGAATTGCCACAAGTACGGACCGAGGGCGTCGGCCGGTAGTAGGACGGCAGCGACATTCCGCTTTCCGAGTGGGCTGCCGTACGGGTTGTCTTCGTTGTTCGCCGCGCTCGTGGCCATCGTCATGGCCGCGAGCGTGCGCAAATTGCCGCCCGCATCGGCGTGTCGTCGTCCAGACACGCGCGCTCGCGGGAAGGGGGCGGGTCAGATCAGCTGTCGCGCCGGATCTTCAGCGCGATGGCGACCATCGGGATCTGCAGCGGCAGCCGGGCCAGCGCGGCGATGCGCATCGGCCAGGGCTTGTCCCACCACAACCGGACCATGTTCACATTGGCCGGGAAGACGCCGACGAACAGCACGGCGGCCGCCAGCGCCGCCGATCGCCGGGTGCGCCGCGGCACCAGCAGCGCCCCCACCGTGATCTCGGCGACGCCGGACGCGTAGGTGTAGAGGCGGGCGCTGCCGGGCAACTCGGCGGGGACGATGGTGTCGAAGGGCTTGGGCGCCACGAAGTGCAGGGTGCCCACGCCGAGCAGCATCGCCGCCACCCGGTAGGCGGTTGTTCTGCTGGCGTCACGTCGAGCTACGGCTGAGGTCATGCGTCGATTGTGTCCTGCCCGCCCGGCTTACGCGCGGTCGGCGTCGGTGAAGCGGATGATCCCGCGGATGATGCGGCCCTCGAGCATGTCGCGGTAGCCGTCGTTGATCTGCTCGAGCGTGTACTCGCGGGTCACCATGTCGTCGAGGTTGAGCAACCCCAGCTTGTACAGCTCGAGGATCGCGGGGATGTCGTGCTGCGGGTTGCCGCCCCCGAACAGGCTACCCTGCAAACTCTTCTGCAGCAGCGTCAGCCCCGCCAGGTTGAGCGTGACCTCGTTGGCCAGCACGTTGCCCATCGCCGTCAGGACGCAGGTGCCGCCCTTGGCGGTCAGCCCCATCCACGCCTCCACGTCGCTGCCGTCGCAGTGCCCGACGGTGACGATCACCTTGCGGCACATCGCGCCCCACGTGGTCTCGGCGATCGCTGCCGCGGCGGTGCCGACGTCCGGAAAAGCTTCGGTGGCACCGAACTTCAACGCCTGCTCGCGCTTCCATTCGTAGGGATCGACGGCGAACACCCGACGGGCCCCGGCGATCCTGGCGCCCTGCACCGCGGCGATGCCGACCCCGCCGACGCCGACGACCGCGACGTCGTCGCCCGGTTCCACGGCCGCGCTGCGCACCGCCGAGCCGTATCCGGTCGTCACCCCGCAGCCCACCAGGCTGGCCACGTCAAACGGGATCTCGGGGTCGACCTTGACCACCGAGGTCTGGTGCACCACCACGTAGGGCGCGAACGTCCCCAGCAGCGACATCGGGATCACGTCGTGTCCACGCGCCGTCACCCGGAAGGACCCGTCACACACCGAGGCACCCGAGAGCAGTCCCATGCCCAGGTCGCACAGGTTGCGCAACCCCACCTGACACGGCGTGCACGTGCCGCAGGAGGGAATGAACGACATGACCACGTGATCGCCGACGGCCAGATCCTCGACGCCTTGCCCGATGTCGGTGACGATGCCGGCACCCTCGTGCCCGCCCAGCACGGGATAGCTCGGGATGGGGAAGTCGCCGGTCAGCAGGTGGTGATCGGAGTGGCACAGACCGGCCGTCTCCAACTGGACCGTCACCTCGCCGCGGCGGGGATCGCCGATCTCGATCTCGTCGACCGTCCACGGCTGGTTCACGTCCCAGACCAAGGCGCCTTTGGTTTTCAACGTGTGGCCTCCGTCGCGTCGCCGAGCCCCCGCCGGTCAACTTAGCCCATTACTATTGTCTATACAGTATTTGATACGATTCGCCGCGTCCGACCGTCAGACAGCTCGAGGGGCAGAACCATGGCTACACCCGTAATCGTCGGAGCCGTCCGGACGGCGATCGGCCGCTCCTTCAAGGGCACCCTGGTCAACACCCCGCCCGAGGCGCTGATCACCGCCGTCCTGCCCGAGGTGATCCGCCGATCGGGTGTCGACCCGTCCGCCATCGACGACCTGATCTTCGCCGAATCGCATTACGGGGGTGGGGATTTGGCGCGGTATGCGGCCACCGCGTGCGGCATGGAGGACATTCCCGGCCAATCGGTGAACCGGCACTGCGCGGGCAGCCTCACCGCGATCGGCAACGCCGCCGCGCAGATCGGCTCGGGGATGGAACGGGTGCTCATCGCCGGTGGCGTGCAGTCGCTGTCGATGACCCCGCTGACCAACTGGCGGATCCCGGGCCCGGAGCTGAAGTTCGAGGAGCAGTGGATGCCGCCGACCCACGTCGAGACCCCGGACGCCCCCGCCAAGGACATGTCGATCACCGTCGGCTGGAACACCGCGCAGAAGGTCGGCATCAGCCGCGAGGAGATGGACGCGTGGGCGGCCCGCTCCCATCAGCGCGCGATCGCGGCCATGGACGCGGGCAAGTTCGCCGACGAGATCATGCCGCTCAAGATCACCCAGGCCGACGGTTCGGTCACCGAGTTCTGCGTCGACGAGCACCCCCGGCGCGACACGACCGCCGAAAAGCTCGCCGGGCTCAAGGTGCTGCACCCCGAGATCGAGGGCTTCTCGATCACCGCGGGCAACAGCAGCGGCACCAACGACGCGGCCGCGGCGGTCGCGCTTGTCGACCGCGACTACGCCGACGCCGAAAATCTCAACGTGATGGGCACGGTCAGGGCCTGGGCGGCGGCGGGCGTGCCGCCCCGCGACTGTGGCCTGGGTGCGGTCAAGGCCATCGGGAAGGTGCTGCAGCGGGCCGGTTTGTCGGTCGGCGACGTGGCGCTGTGGGAGATCAACGAGGCATTCGCCTCCGTGCCGATCGCGGCCTGCCGCGAGTACGGCATCGACGAGGAGAAGGTGAACTTCTCCGGCAGCGGATGCAGCCTCGGCCATCCCATCGCCGCCTCGGGCGCCCGCATGGTCACCACGCTGACCTACGAGCTGATCCGCCGTGGCGGCGGCATCGGCGTCGCGGCGATGTGCGCGGGCGGCGGGCAGGGCGGCGCCGTCGTCGTCGAGGTCTAGCGGCGATCGCGAGGGCGGCGGAGCCGGGCGACCCTTCAGTTGCAGAAGGTATAGCCGATGAACTCGGCCCCCTGGGCATCGGCGCCCGAGTAGTTGACGTAGTGCACCGCCGGCGCACCGTCGTACCGCGCGTTCATCTTCTGGGCGGTCGCCGGGGGAACGTCGGCGGGAAACGCGAGGATCATGTCGGCGAATATTTGCAGGCCGGCCTGACAGATGGCGTCGGGGCGCGGGGGCCGTGGGTTCCACGCATGCACGACCACCGGATCTTTGAGCTGGTAACCGGTCGCACAGTTGGGGTCGCAGATCTTGAACACGGCGGTGCCTTTGCCGTCGGCGCCCTGCGGTCCCCACGACGCCCACGACATGTCTTGCAGCGCAACAGCTACGCTGGCACAGCCCACGATGTTGAGCCGTTTGGGCCGCTCGAGCGGGGGGACCGACAGGTTGTAGCAGCCCGGAATGGCGTAGGTGGCCGGCGGCGCCTGGGTCGTGGGCCGCGGCGGTGTGCGGTGGCCGCGGGTCAGCGTCACGACGACGAAGGCGGACACGCCGATCAGCACCGCGGCCAGCGCGGCACCGATCACGATCAGCCGCGTGCGGGTGATGCGTCGCCACCCGCTCGCCGCGGGGACATTGTCGGTCTTCAACAGATTCGCTCCCCCGAGAGAAATGTCACGCGGGGAGAGATTACTGCGCCGCGCGCGTCGCAGGGTAGGTTTGACCAACCTGACCGACGTATCGAGGTGTGATGGTCCGTGGAGCTCACCGATGAATGACCACCAGCTGGCCGCGCGGTTGGCCACCGAGGCGGGGCGGCTGCTGCTGGGCGTGCGCGAGGAATTCGCCGACGCCGAGGCCGGCGAGCGGAAGAACGCCGGGGACAAACGATCTCACGACTTCCTGATGGAGGCGCTCGCGGGCGAACGGCCCGACGACGCGGTGCTGTCCGAAGAGGGCGCCGACGATCCGGTGCGCCTGCGCTCGGAGCGGGTGTGGATCGTCGACCCGCTCGACGGGACGCGGGAATTCTCCGAACTCGGCCGCGACGACTGGGCGGTGCACGTGGCGCTGTGGCAGGCCGGCGAGCTGGTGGCCGGTGCCGTGGCGCTGCCGGCGCAGGGGATCACGTTGGCGACCCCGCAAGTCGATGCCCCGCCCGCCGCCCCGGACAAGCCGCGCATCGTGGTCTCGCGCACCCGCCCACCGGCCATCGCGTTGGCCGTGCGGGACGCGTTGGACGGTGTCCTGGTGGAGATGGGTTCGGCCGGCGCCAAGGTGGCCTCGATCGTGCAGGGCCTGTCCGACGTCTACGTCCACGCCGGTGGCCAGTTCGAATGGGACTCGGCCGCCCCGGTGGCGGTGGCCCGCGCCGCCGGGTTGCACACCTCCCGCATCGACGGGTCCGCGCTGGTCTACAACCAGCCCGACCCCAAGCTGCCGGACCTGGTGGTGTGCCGGCCCGAGCTGGCCCGCGCGGTGCTGGCCGTCACCGGCTGACGCGGCGTCGGTCGCCGGGCGCAAACCCTTTGCGGGCAGCGCGTATTCGTACTGGAGTCGGGCGCGCCGAGATTGCCGTCAGGGCTGTGCCCGCGGCACCGTGAACGACCACCACGGCAATCTGGCTGCGGTGGCACGCGCTCTCAGCGAATGGCCTGCTGCCAGGACAGGACCCGCTGGGCCAGCTCCGGCCCGCTGTCCTCCTGGATGAAATGGCTCGCATTGATGCGGGCGTGGGGCTGGCCGGCGGCGCCGGGAATGTGGTCGATCAGGGGACGGTCGGCCTTCCCCAGGATGGGGTCGCGGGCGCCGAAGATGGCAAGAAACGGCTTTTCCCAGTGGCCCAGGGCGTCCCAGGCGGCCCGGTTGGCGGGGACGGCCGGGTCGTCGGGCGAGGTCGGCACCAATTGGGGGAAGGCGCGGGCCCCGGCCTGGTATGCCTTGTCCGGAAAAGGGGCGTCGTAGCCCGCCCGCACCTTGGCGGGAACGCGCCGGACGGTGCCCACGGCGACCAGGCGGCCGGCGGGCAGCACGGGGGAGTAGCGCGCGAAGGCCCGCCACGCGTAGAAGGCGGGAGGGGTGCTCTGGCGGGCCGTCGGCAGAAACCCATTCGCCACGACCAACTGCGCGATCCGGTCGCCCTGCTCGGCGGCGATGCGCAGGCCGATCAGCGATCCCCAGTCCTGCACGAGCAGCGTGACGTCCCTGAGGTTGAGCAGCTCGAACCACGAGGTCACCCACTCGACGTGGCGCAGGTAGGTGTAGTCCTCGACCCGGCTGGGCTTGTCGGAACGGCCGAAACCGATCAGGTCCGGGGCGAGCACCCGGTATCCCGCGTCGGTCAGCGGCGGAATCATCGTCCGGTACAGGTAGCTCCAGGTCGGTTCGCCGTGCAGCAGCACGATCGGGGGGCCGTCGATGGGGCCTTCGTCGAGGTAGTGCATCCGCAACGGCCGGGTGTCGCGCGCCGTCACGTCGAGGTAGTTCGCTACGAACGGATATCCCTCCAGGTTTTCGAATCGCGAGTCGGGGGTTCGCAGCACATGCATATTCAGTACCTCCGGGGCGCGGACACCACTGCAAGCCTCTCTCCGCGACGCTAATTCGTCCAGTAGGAGTTTTTCGTTAGTGCTCTCGTTGGCCGGCGGAAAGGCCTTGACGGGGCCGTCAAAACTCGACACCGCCCGTTCACGTCAACTGTCTATGCAGATGAGAACGACGGTGCCGATCGGCGCTTCACTAGGATTCGAGCAACATGGACGACACTGATCTCTCGAATAGGCCGGCCGCGACGACCGCCGACGTATCCGGCGCGTGGAACTGCCGGGATGTCGCGCTGGCGACGGGGATACGTCCCGGCCGTCTCTTCCGGTCCAGTGAGCTGAGTGCGCTGGACGCCGCCGGCCGCGCGGCGCTGGAGCGCCTCGGCGTCACCGATGTGGCCGACCTGCGGTCGATCACCGAGGTGGAGCGCCACGGCGGCAGCGCCGTGCCCGAGGGCGTCGTGGTGCATCGGCTCGCGTTTGACGGCGAGCACGCCGCACCGCACGAACAGGCTTTCGAGCGGATGCTCACCGACAAGCCCGACAACGAGGAGCCGGTCGCGGCCGCACGCCGGTTCATGATCGAGGAGTACGAACGGTTTTCGGCGTTGCCCGGCACCCGCGCGGCGGTGGGGCAGGTCATCCGGATGATCGGCGACATGCGATCGGTCCTGGTCAGCTGCTTCGCAGGCAAGGACCGCACCGGTCTGGCCGTCGCCGTCGTGCTGGAAGCCGTCGGAGTGGACGACGACCTGATCAAAGCCGATTTCCTGGCCAGCAACGACTCGGTTCCGATGTTGCGCGAACGCATCCTGCGCACCGTCGAGGCGCGCAGCGACAGCGTGACTCCCGAGATCCTCGACTACGTGCGGGGCCGGCTGCCCGACCAGGTGCTCGGTGTGCGTGAGGAGTACCTCGGGGCCGCCCGCAAGACTATCGACGACCGGTACGGCTCGCTGCGCGGATTCCTCGACGCCGCCGGCGTCGACGACGGCGCGGTGCGGCGCGCGCGGACCGCGCTGCTGGGCTGACGAGGCTAACGCGAATCGCGCAGCGCCCGGCCCATCCGCGACACCGCCTCGACGAGGATCGCGCAGTGCGTCGGCCACCGTCGAAGTCAGCCGCACGTCCATCTCGGCCACCCACAGCGGCAGCACGTCGGCCGGATGCGCGCGCCACTTCATGCTGGTGCGCCGCTGCAGCTGGGCGAGCGTGAGTTCTTCGAGCGGGTTGGACGTCACTCCCGCAGATTAGGTGACGAGCGCGTGCTGCGGGATCGTCAACGGCAGATCCAGCGAACTGAGCAATCCTGGTTCTGCGGCAACGACATACGGGACGGCGTTGACGACGCGCATCGCGGTGGCGACCATCGCGCCGGCTCCGGAGGTCATGCCCGCGATCCCGGCCCTGCGGGGATCCTTCAGCGTCGCCGCCAGGGTGCAGTCGATGTCGGGGTCGCCGCTGATGACGATGCGGTAGGACAGGTCGCCGATCCCGGTCGGCCAGTCGGGGGCGACGTCGTGGGCCAGTCGCGTGACGTGTTCGATGACGATGGCCTCGCGGCCGTCGACCACCCCGATGGCCTGCATCCGCAGCGCGCCGCACGTTCCCGCTTCGACGGTGCCCATCGCGACGTTCAGGGTCCGGTTGGTGACCGCGCGGTCGAAACGCTCGCGCACCTCCTGCACCTCGCCGCCGAGCGCGTCGGCGATCAACCGGATCTGGCCCTGCCACTCGCCGGCGATCGCACCGGGAAAGCCGATCCAGGGCTGGTAGTCGAGCGGGCGCCCGAAGCCCAACGCGTCGCTCATGATGTCGGGGACGCCGTAGTCGTCGTAGAGGCCGATCTCGAACGCGTGGATCTTCTCGATGGACGCCGACTGGGTGGACAGCACCAGTGGCAGGTAGTCGGCGGCGAAGCCCGGCTCGATCCCCGACGCGTACAGCGACGCCTGACCCTGCTCGGCCGCGGCGGCCAAGTGGTCGTGCCACTCCGCGGGCTGGTAGGCGTGCGGATTGACCAGGCGCGTGGTGCTGGTGGTGACGACGTTGATCCCGGCTTCGAGCAGCCTGGCGTAGTCGGGGATGGCCAGCGCGTCGCGTTCCGGGCCGCTGGCGGCATAAATCACGCAGTCGGGTTTCAGGGCGATCAGCGCGTCGGCGTCGTCGGTGGCTTTCAGGCCGATCGGCTCGCCGCCGGCGAGTTCCCCGGCGTCCCTGCCGACCTTGTCTTGCGAGTGCACCCACACACCGACCAGGTCCAGGTTGGGTCGCCGCCGGATGGCGTTGATGGCGATCGATCCGATGCCGCCCGTCGCCCACACCACCACCCGCTGAGCCGGCATCGTCGTCCTCCTCGGTCGCTCGCGTGATGAAAGCTGAAGCGGCCGTTACGCGTACGACGGCAGCTGCCCAACGTCCGATTCGGAAGCTAACAGCCGCCGGCGCGCACGGTCAAGGGTTTAAGAGAGCAAGTACTATCCTAATGAACAAATCTTAGGTTAGTCTGCGGGGTGTGACGACGACGTCGCCCCGCCGCGGGAACGGGCGCTGATGTTCACGCTCAGGTTCGACATGCGCGCCCCGGCGTGGGCCGGGCTCGCCGCCGATCTCTACGCCGCGGCGATCGAAATGTGTGCGTGGGCGGAAACCCGGGGTGCCCTGCTGGCCGTGCTGTCCGAGCACCACGGCGCCGAGGACGGGCATCTGCCCGCACCCCTGACGCTGGCTGCGGCGATCGCGGCCAGGACCCGCGACCTGGCGATCCTGCTGGCCGCGGTGCCGATTCCGTTGTGGGATCCCGTGCGGCTCGCCGAAGAGATGAGCGTGCTGGACCTGATCGGTCGCGGACGGGTCTCCTACGCGTTCGGAGTCGGGCATCGGCGCGAGGAATACGACCACTTCGGCATCGACATGAGCACCCGCGGTCGGCTCGCCGACGAGACGCTGGCCGTGCTGGGCCCGCTGGTGCGCGGCGAGGCCGTGCAATACCGGGGTCGCACGGTGCGCGTCACCCCTCGATGTGCGTCGCCCGACGGGCCGATGGCGCTGATGGCCGGCGGCAGCAGGGCCGCGGCGCGGCGGGCCGGGCGTTGCGGGCTGGGATTCATCTCCCAGACGGCCTCGCCCGGTCTGCAAGGGTATTACGAAGCGCAATTCCGTGCGCACGGGCACGAGCCCGGTATCGTTCAGCTTCCGCAACCGAGTTCTCCGACAGCGGTTTTCGTTGCCGACGACATCGATGCGGCGTGGGAGGTGCTGGGGCCGCACCTGTTGCACGACGCGCGGACCGCGGCGTCCTACCGCACCCACGACCACTCCGTCGCCAGTATCACCCGCGCCGACAGCGTGGCGGCGCTGCGCGAAGAAGGTGGCCCCTACCGCATCTTCACCCCCGGCGAGGCGACCGAGTATGTGCGCGGCGGCCGCCCGCTGCCATTGCGCCCGGGCCGCCGGGGTGGTTCATGGCTACGAGGCCATCGTCATCGAGCACGTCATCCGGATGGCCCGCGACGTGGCACCCGACTGGCCAGCGTCGGAGTTCGACGCGACCTAACGGGTCGACATCGAGGGTGACCCGGACATCCACTGCGCGATGACACTGGGGGAGGCCGCGGGCCACGGCGCCGGCTGCGCCGCCATGGCCGCCACGGCGATGCGGGTGGTCAATGCGATCCCCTATGTCGTTGACGTGGCCCCGGGATTGCTAAGTTCACTCGATATCCCGACCACGTTGCCCCGGCACGCATTCGTCTAGGAGTCGCCGTGTTCACCTTGCGTTTCGACATGCGTGCCCCGGACTGGGGTGCGCCCGCCGCCGCGCTGTATGCCGCGGTGCCCGAGATGTGCGCCTGGGCCGAAGAGCACGGCGGCCTCGCCGCCGTGCTCTGTGAGCACCACGGCTCCGAGGACGGCTACCTGCCGTCGCCGATGATCCTAGCGCCGGCAATCGCCGCGCGCACAAAGCGATTGGCGATGAACCTGATCCTCATCCTGCCGTTCTACGATCCCGTGCGGCTGGCCGAGGACATGGCCGTCCTCGACATCATCAGCGGCGGGCGGGCCTCCTACACCATGGCCCTGGGCTACCGGCCCGAAGAGTTCGAACATTTCGGCCTGGCGGTCGGCGATCGCGGCCGGCTCGCCGACGAGAAGCTGCCGCTGCTGCGCCGGCTGCTCGCCGGGGAAACGGTCGTCGAGGACGGGCGCCGGATCACCGTGACACCCCGGCCGCTGACCGGCGGCGGGCCGTCGATGCTGTGGGGCGGCGGCACGGTGGCCGCGGCGCGGCGCGCCGGTCGCTACGGCCTGGGCATGCTGGGCAACGCCAACGCGCCGGGCATGCAGGAGGCCTATGAGGCCGCGTGCCGCGAGCACGGTCACGAGCCCGGGCCGACGATGTTTCCCGGCCGCGACACGCCCTCGGTCATGTTCGTCGCCGACGACGTGGACGTGGCGTGGAAGGAGATTGGGCAGCACCTGCTGCACGACGTGCGCATGTATGCCGCGTGGAATCCCGGGGACGAGACGACGGCGGGCTTCAGCCACGTCAACACCGTCGACGAGCTTCGTGAGGCGGGGACATCGCACGTGATTCTTTCCGTCCCCGAAGCGATCTCGCGGGTGCGAGCCGGACAGGTGCTCAACCTCTCGCCGCTGTGCGGCGGGCTGCCGCCCGAGATCGCGTGGCCCTACCTCAAGAGGGTCGGCGAGGTCGTGCTGCCCGAGGCGAGCCGCTGAGGAGTCACTCGGGTTGGTTCGGCACGCCCGGGAACAACTGCTCCGTAGACCCGGCGGTCACCCAGCCCCCGAGCTTGGTCACCAGGTGTGGCGCGAAAACCGCGCCGTAGAGGGCGTTTCCGATGACGACGACGGCGACCACGGACAGCAGCGCCGATTGCAGGCGGCTCTTCGCGCGCTTGTCGGCCCACATCTCGATGACGTTGCGCCCCCGGGCATCGGTGCGCCCCAGCAGGTAGGTGAACACCATCATCTGAATGGCCATTGCTAGGGAGTCGTAGAGCGGGTACTGATGCACCGTCCCTTCGCGGATGGCCAGCCCGGGGATCACGCGGCCGTAGTAGAACACGCCGAGTTTCGCGCCGAGGAACCCGTTGAACAACAGCGCCCAGCAGAAGCCGACGATCAGGCCCACCACCAACAGCGTTGGTGGCCTGCGCCATCCGAACCGAGCGCTCAGCCATCGACCCAGCGCCGTGCCCGTGACGGCGGGCAGCACGAAGTAGGAGATGTAGCCCACGGGAACGAACAACGGCAACCCGCCCCACGTCACGTTCAGCGGCCACCACGACGGCATGCGGGGGATGGCCGGCGGGAACTGCGCGTACATCGCCCAGTCGTAGGGCGCCTCGATCCACGAGAACGACAGCGCCGAGATGCACAGCAGCAGCAGTGGGTGCAGGCCGCGCCGGCGAACGCTGAGGTAGGCCCCGAGCGCGGTGAACGCGATGCCCCCGACGAGCGCGAAGTCGCTGGCCGCCTGCATCACCGGCGTCATCTGCGCGCTCAACGCTTCCGCGCTTCCGGGTCGAAGCGCAGCACCAGTCCGAAGATCAGGGCGATCAGCCCGAACAGCGTGCCCAGCATGATGACGGCGCCCACGTCCGCACTCCTTTCGCCGCCGAGCCGATGGCTTAGAATAGTGCATGCTATCTTAACGGTCGTCAACCGGCGCGTGCGCTCCGAGGAGGAATCACCATGGCCCAGCGGGCTTCCGGGGAGCGCACTCCCGCGGGGCGCCGACCGCGCGGCGCGCCGCGAGGCCTGCTGCTCGACGCCGCCCGAAACCTGTTCGCCCGCCAGGACTATCGCGGCACCACGACGCGCGAGATCGCGCAGGCCGCCGGCGTCACCGAGCACCTGCTGTTCCGCCACTTCGGCTCCAAGGCGGCGCTGTTCCGCGAGGCCCTGGTCCTGCCGTTCACCAGCTTCGTCGACGAATTCGGCCGGACGTGGCAGTCGATCGTCCCGGAGGAGACCGACGAGGAAGAACTGGCCGGGCTTTTCGTCGGGCACCTCTACGACGTGTTCGTCGAGCACCAGGGCCTGCTGCTGACGCTGATGGCGTCCGGGGCGCTCAGCGAGGAGGAAAAGGCGGACGCGGGCCTGGCCGAGGTGCGGCGCGCGCTCACCGTGCTCGGCCGGATCAGCGCCGAGGGCATGAACCTGCGCGGGATGCGCTCGGAGCACCCCGACCTGCCGGCCCACTCGACGGTGGCGATGATCGCCGGCATGGCCGCGCTGCGGTCGACCTACTTCGGGGCCGAGCCCCCGCCGCGGGAGGTGATCGTCGAGGAACTCGTCCAGGCGATCCTGCACGGCTTCCTGCACCGGCACGAGTGAGTCAGCGAAGGGATGCGATGACAGAAACCAGCGCCGTCGAGTTGTACTACGACCCGTTCGACTCCGGCATCGACGACGACCCGTACCCCGTGTGGCAGCGTATGCGCGACGAGGCGCCGCTGTATTACAACGAGAAGTACAACTTTTACGCGCTCAGCCGATACGAGGACGTGGCGCGTGAGCTGCCCAACTGGCAGACCTACCGCTCCGGGCGCGGCACCACCGCCGACATCCTGTTCGCCAACATCGAAGTGCCGCCGGGCATCCTGCTGTTCGAGGATCCCCCGCTGCACGATTTGCACCGGCGCCTGCTGGCGCGGGTGTTCACCCCACGCCGGATGCTGGCCGTGGAGTCTTTGGTGCGCGGGTTCTGTGTGCGCGAGCTGGACCCGTTGATCGGCGCGGGCGGCTTCGACTTCGTCGCCGATCTCGGGGCGATGTTGCCGATGCGGACCATCGGATATCTGCTCGGCATTCCCGAAAAGGACCAGGCGAACATCCGCGATCGCAACGGGACCCTGATCGAGGCGGCCGGGGGCCGCCGGCTCGACGAGGCCGATCCGAGTGTGTTCGAGGACATGATCGTCATGTTCGCCGAGTACATCGACTGGCGCGCAGATCACCCCTCCGACGATCTGATGACCGACCTGCTGCGGGCCGAGATCGACGAGCCCGACGGCACGCGACGCCCGCTGTCGCGCACCGAGGTGCTGTCCTACACCGCCATGATCGCCGGTGCCGGCAACGAGACCACCGCCCGGCTCATCGGATTCGCGGGGCAGCTGCTGGCGGAGCACCCGGAGCAGCGCCGCGAGCTCGTCGCCGACCCGACGCTGATCCCCGGGGCGGTGGAGGAGACGCTGCGCTACGAGGCGCCCTCGCCGGTGCAGGCCCGCTACGTCGCCCGCGGCGCCGAGCACCACGGCCGCGTCGTGCCGGAGGGCTCGTTCATGTTGCTGCTCAACGGTTCTGCCAACAGGGACGAACGGCGGTTCACCGATCCGGACCGCTTCGACATCCACCGCCGCGGCGGCCACCTCAGCTTCGGCCAGGGGCTGCATTTCTGCCTCGGCTCGGCGCTGGCCCGGATGGAGGCCAAGGTGGCGCTCGAGGAGGTGCTCCAGCGCTGGCCCGAGTGGGACGTCGACTACGCCAACGCGCAGCGCGCACACACCGCCAGCGTGCGCGGGTGGGCGCGGCTGCCCGTCGTCACCGGTTAGACGGCGGTCTTGTCGATCAGCACCGCGCCGTCGGGCTCGTCGCCGAGCGTCTGCAGCGGCAGCTCCACGCCCTGGGCGGTGAGCCGGACGATCTGGGCCAGTTGCCCGGGCGCGTCGCACTGCAGGTAGTGATCGGCGTGGGGAACCACCCAGTAGCGGTTGCGGCCCGGCTTGTTCTTCAGGTACGCCTGCCAGACGTGGTTGGGCACGCGCAGGGGCGCGATGCTGTCGTGCAGGCCCCACGCCAGCGTGGTGTTGACCGGGCTGGTGGAAAGCGCTTCGAGCCAACCGGTTTCGTCGGCGGCGCGCTCGTGCAGGTACTTGATGGTGTCGGGCAGCACCCGGACCCCGTCGTTGTGGGCGAAACACTTCGCCATTGCCGCGATCTCGGGGTCTTCCAGTGTGCGACGGGGCATGAAGGTGCCCGCCCCCATGCCCGTCGCCAGCATCTCCGGGGTGACAGCGGCCGCGGTGTCGCGTGCGGTCGCGTCGTCGAGCAGCGCGGTCTGGAACGAGGTGAGGTTGGACAGCGGGAGATAGATGTTGGCGTTGGTCAGGAAGAGGTCGACGGGCACCGCCGGCGGGTCCAGGTCGGCGAGCATGCCCACGGCGATCATCGCGACGCTGCTGCCGCGGTCGTGGGCGAGCATGCGGTACTCGCTCAGCTGCCACACCCGGGTGATCGCGTCGACGAGCAGGCGTGCGTCGTCGTACAGCGAGTACACGTAGGGCTCGGGTGGCTTGTCGGACAGCCCGTAGCCGGGGAAGTCCAGGACGTGGATGTCGAACTCGGAGCTCAGCTCCCGCGACAATCCGTAATAGTCGATGCTCGACGTCGGGAAGCCGTGCACCAGCACAAGCGCGGGCGCACCGGGCGTTCCGCACCGGCGGGTGAACACCGAGACCTCGGTTCCGTTGTTGGCCGCCGTGGTGGACCGCCAACGAAGCTGCGTGCTGTCTTTCTGCCACTCCGCGAAGATGTCCAAGGTGCCAGCATCTCAGAGGTGACGGCGGTTAGACAACTACCCCTGACCCGCGCCTACGGGCAGGTCACGTGGATGCCGAATGTCACCTGGCGCGTACCGCTTTGATCCGGTGTCGTCGCCTCACCCGTGCCCGTCACCGTGTAGCTCTTGCCGTCCTTGGTCGCCTGGACCTGGATCGGTGACTGCGGTGCCTGGTACGGGAACTGATACCGGCCGTCGCCCACCTTCAGCGAGATCGCGAAGCCGTCGACGGTCGGGGGATTCAGGTCGGACAGGGTCAGCCGCACCGAGGACGCGTCGTCGTGGACGGCGATGCGGATGGTCAGGTCCCCCGCTTCCGGCGGCGTCGCGTCGCGCTCCGCCGCCGTGGTGGTGCAGTTCACCGGCGACATCATGGTCTGGGTGGTGCCGCCGACCATGACGGTGGTCGGGCTCACCGGAACGGTACTGGTACCGGGCGTGGCGGTCTGCCGGCCGCCGCCGCTGCTGCACGCCGGCAGGCTCGCCGCCACCAGGGCCACGCCGATCCCGGCAACCGTCCGCCGCATCTCTCTTCCTTTGCTAGACCGCCAGGAGGACTATAAGGCCCGTTCGTTTCCGGAAGGTCTCATGTCTCTGGCGGCGAGTCAAACTCGGGTACCCGCCGACTCACGGCCAGGCTTCCCACCCGATCATGGCCCGTAGCGGACCGGCGAAGACGGGCCGCACGGCCGCGGACCGCCACCGCCGCTCGATGAGCGGGGCCAGCGCGGCGGTGGTGGCGAGCGGGTCGTCGTCGAGGTAGACCACGGTGACGTACTGGTGGCCGGTGTGCCAGCCCCGCGGCCGATGGCTCCAGCCGGTGCCGGTCCCGAACGTCCACGCGCCGACGGTGCCGGGCGTGGCGAGCAGCTCCGGATAGTGCTCGGCGTGCAGCCATTGCAGCCAGGCGTCGGGCCGGCCGTCGACGGGTTCTTCCACGATCAGCACGACGCCGCGGTGCGGCCGGAACGGCACCACCACGTCGGAGACGAGTGCGTGGGAGGCGGCATGCCACTGCAGCAGCCGCAGCCCGGCCACCTGCAGCGACGGCCGCACCACCGGGAACCGGCCGTTGTCGCGCAGTGCGCGGCCGAGCGCGACGAAGTCGTCGAACGTCTGCTCGACGGGATCGCCGACCAGATAGTGCACGACGTTGCCCAGCTCGGTCAGCACCCCGCGCGCCGCCAGCCGGTGGCCGGGATAGTCGCCGTCGGCGATCCAGCGCATCCCGAGCACGATCCCGGGCAGCTGGTACTGCTCGGGCATGTGGTCGAGCAGGTGCCAGCGCAGGTAGCCGCCGTCGTCGTCGCGCGGCGCGGCGGCGGTGAAGCTGAAAAACCCTGCCTTGACTCGGTTCACGGCGCACCCAGCTCGGCCAGCGCCTGCAGGGCGTCCAGGTAGTGCGCCGGCGAGCGATGGGCGAACACGGCGCTGACGATGGTGGCGCCGTGCGCGGCGGTCTCGGCGAGCAGCGCACGGGTGCGTTCGGGCTCGCCGATCGGGTCCAGCAGCGCCGGCGGGGGCAGCACGACCTCGAACCCCGGCGGTAACTCGAAGCGGCCCAGCCAGTCCCGGGCCTGTTGCAGGCTCACGTTGAAGGGCGCCCAGCCGTCGGCCAGGGTGACCGCCCGGCGCAGCGAGCGCAGCGTGCGCCCACCGATCCAGATCGGCACCCGCTCCTGCACCGCGCACGGGTCGACGACCACACCGTCGAACGCGTAGAACTCGCCGTGGTAGACGGGTTCGGTGACCGACAGCGCGGCCCGCAACGCGCGCAGCGCGTCGTCGGCGCGCGCGCCGCGGTCGGCGAAGGGCGCGCCGAGCAGGTCGAACTCCGCCTCGAGGCTGCCGACGCCCACCCCGAGGACGACCCTGCCGTTGCTGACTTTGTCCAGCGTCCCGTAGCGCTTGGCGATCTCCAGCGGATGGTGGTAGCCGAGCACCAACACGTTGGTGGCCAGCCGGATTCGGCGCGTGCGTGCGGCGAGATAACCGAAGGTGGCCAGCGGGTCCCAGTACCGGGCGCCGCGGCGGCCCTTTTCGGCGGCGGGCAGCGCGATGTGCTCGCTGCAGGTCAGGTGGTGATAGCCGAGGCGGTCCGCGGCCTCGGCGATGCGGGCCAGGTCGTCGATGGAGGCGTCGTTCTCCCAGTCGCCGCTGAGGTGGGGAAGCATCGTCACCACCGGTGTGGCCACCGACAGCCGTACGGGGGTGGTGCTCATCCCTGCAGGTACCCCCCGGCGTCGACGGGGATGGATTGGCCCGTAATGGTTCTGCTCTCGTCGCCGGCCAGGAACAACGCCAGGTTGGCGACGTCCTCGGTCGAGGAGATGTCCCGCAGTGCGACGCCTTTGAGGATTCTCGCGCGCTGTGTCGCGAAGTCGACGCCCTGCTCCTCGGCGCTGCGCCGCACCCAGTTGCGCCACAGCTCGGTGTCGATCGAGCCGGGGACGATGCAGTTGCACCGAATGCCGTACGAACCGACTTCCAGCGCAACCGATTTGGTGAACGCCCGCAGCGACGCCTTGGCGGTGACGTAGTGGCTCTTGCGCACGACGCCGGTGTAGCCGGCGGTGGAGGAGAAGTTCAGGATCACGCCGCTGCGGCGTTGCAGCATCGACTGGTTGAGCACCTCGCGGGTGCACAGCATCGCCGCGGTGACGTCGATGGCGATCGTGGCGTTCCAGTTCTCCAGCGTCTGCTCCCAGATCCAGCGATCCTGCCCGGGCGCGGCGGCGTTGTTGCACAGGATGTCGACGTGCCCGAACTCCTCGACCGCCCGCGACACCATGGCCGCGACGTCGCCCTCGTCGGTCACGTCGGCGCGCATGGCGATCGCGCCGGGACCGGCCTCCGCCGCGGCCGCGCGGACCAGGTCCTCGCGTCGCGCAGCCAGCAGCACCCGGGCGCCCTCGCGGACGAACAGCGCGCCCAGCACCGGGCCCAGCCCGGTGCTGGCGCCGGTGACGATCGCGACCTTGCCCTCAAGCCGGCCTGTCATCGCGCCTCCCTTTTAGTCCTTCCGCCACGGACTGCAGCCATGCGTGAATGCGGCCGGCCACGCCGGCCCGGCCGAGCTCGAGCCTCATGTCGTGGCGGCGGGGCCCCTTGTCGATCACCTCGAGCATCGGGCCGATCCTATGGGCGGGTGCACTGTTCCGGACCGCGGCTCACGGCGCGGGCCGGATCCGAACTCCACTCCGACCACGACCCCGGATACAGCGCCGCCCGGCGGCCCGTCGCGGCGAGCGCC
>NZ_JBYCLG010000148.1:0-3748 GCF_057473785.1 Mycobacterium sp. TH-M103 | reverse complement strand
GGCGTTCATGTTCAGCGGCCCGCAGCTCGACCAGCCGGCGGGCACGCTGTCCGGCGGTGAGAAGACCCGGCTGGCGCTGGCCGGTCTGGTGGCGTCGACGGCCAACGTGTTGCTGCTGGACGAACCGACCAACAACCTCGATCCCGCGTCCCGCGAGCAGGTTCTCGACGCGCTGCGCAGCTACGCCGGTGCCGTGGTGCTGGTGACGCACGACCCCGGTGCCGCCGAGGCGCTCGACCCGCAGCGGGTGCTGCTGCTGCCCGACGGCACCGAGGACTACTGGTCCGACGAATACCGCGATCTGATCGAGCTGGCCTAGTTCGGCCGCGCCGCCGCAGGCGATTTCGGTCAATCCAGCCCACGCCGGACACCGGGTTCTTACTCTGGGTGCTTGGATCGTGAGCGAGCGTTGGGGAGGATACCCGTGGGAAAGCCGGTGCAGAAGTCGAACACGACGCGCGAGCAATTGCTGGGTGAGTTGCGCAGCGCCTACGAGCAGGGGGCCAGTATTCGCAACCTGGCGGCCACCGTCGGCAGATCGTACGGATCGGTGCACAGCATGCTGCGCGAGTCGGGCACCACGATGCGCGGCCGCGGCGGGCCCAACCGCACGGCGAGGTCCTCGCGAACCTAGCCTGACCGGTTACGCCGGTGACCGGGAGTCGTTGCGCCGCACCGACTTCTCCACCAGGTCCAGCACCGCGGCCAGCCGCCGCGGATCCTCCCCCGATGCCAGCCGCGCCACCAGGCCGTCCAGGACCAGTTCCAGATAGCACTGCAACACGTCGGCGGGGACGTCGTCGCGCACCCGCTGCGCCTCCTTCTGCCGGCGCAGCCGTTCGGTCGTTGCCGCCGCCAGTTCCGCGGACCGTTCCGCCCACCCGCGACTGAAGGCGGGGTCGTTGCGCAGCTTGCGCGCGATCTCCAGGCGGGTGGCCAGCCAGTCGAACTGCTCGGGCGCAGCGAGCATG
This sequence comes from Mycobacterium sp. TH-M103, assembly GCF_057473785.1. Taxonomy (NCBI): domain Bacteria; kingdom Bacillati; phylum Actinomycetota; class Actinomycetes; order Mycobacteriales; family Mycobacteriaceae; genus Mycobacterium; species Mycobacterium sp. TH-M103. The sequence continues at coordinate 2,777 of NZ_JBYCLG010000148.1, read as the reverse complement.
TCGCGCATCACCTGGATGAGGCCCTCGCGGGACGCCACGTCGGCCATCCGTTCGGCGTCCTCGTGCGCCAGGGCGAAGAACAGTGCGTCCTTGTCGCGGAAATGGTGGAAGATCGCGCCGCGCGACATCCCGATCGCCTGTTCGAGCCGGCGGACGGTGGCCTTGTCGTAGCCGTACTCGGCGAAGCAATGACGGGCGCCGTCCAGGATCTGGCGGCGGCGAGCCGCCAGATGGTCCTGGCTGACCTTCGGCACAGGTGGTCGGCTAGCTCTGCGGGCGGCGGCCCGCTGCGCCGGGCCGCGCCGCGCTCGCGATCGTCACTAGCCCGACTTGAGCATGTTGCGCAACACGTACTGCAGGATGCCGCCATTGCGGTAGTAGTCCGCCTCCCCGGGGGTGTCGATGCGCACCACGGCGTCGAACTCGACCGGGTCACCGGAGTCCTTGCTGGCCTTGACGTGCACCGTCTTGGGCGTGTTGCCGTCGTTGAGCGCGCCGATCCCGGTGATGTCGAAAACCTCGGTGCCGTCTAGCCCGAGCGAACCGGCCGACTTGCCCTCGGGGAACTGCAGCGGGATGACGCCCATGCCGATCAGGTTGGACCGGTGGATGCGCTCGAACGACTCGGCGATCACCGCCCGCACGCCCAGCAGCAGCGTGCCCTTGGCCGCCCAGTCCCGCGAGGAGCCGGACCCGTATTCTTTACCGCCCAGCACCACCAGCGGAATGTTCTGTGCCGCATAGTTTTGCGCCGCGTCGTAGATGAACTCCTGCGGACCGCCCTCCTGGGTGAAGTCGCGGGTGTAGCCGCCGGAAACATCGTCGAGCAGCATGTTGCGCAGCCGGATGTTGGCGAACGTGCCGCGGATCATCACCTCGTGGTTGCCGCGCCGGGAACCGAAGGAGTTGTAGTCCTTGCGGTCCACGCCGTGCTCGTCGAGGTACTGCGCCGCCGGGGTGCCCGGTTTGATCGCGCCGGCCGGGGAGATGTGGTCGGTGGTCACCGAGTCGCCGAGCAGCGCCAGCACCCGCGCACCGGTGATGTCGTCGACCGGTTCGGGTTCCGCCGGCATGCCGGCGAAATACGGCGGCTTGCGTACGTACGTCGAGTCCTGGTCCCACTCGAAGGTGTTGCCGCTCGGGGTCGGCAGGTTGCGCCAGCGCGCGTCGCCCTTGAACACGTCGGCGTAGTTCTTGGTGAACATCTCGGAGTTGATCGCCGAGGCGATGGTGTCGGAGACGTCCTTCTGCGACGGCCAGATGTCCTTGAGGAAGACGTCTTTGCCGTTCTCGTCTTTGCCCAGCGGCTCGGACTCGAAGTCGAAGTCCATGGTGCCGGCCAGCGCGTAGGCGACCACCAGCGGCGGCGACGCCAGATAGTTCATCTTCACGTCGGGGTTGATGCGGCCCTCGAAGTTCCGGTTGCCCGACAGCACCGCGGTCACCGCGAGGTCGTTGTCGTTGACGGCCTTGGAGACGTCCTCGGGCAGCGGCCCGGAGTTGCCGATGCAGGTGGTGCACCCGTAGCCCACGAGGTAGAAGCCGAGCTTTTCCAGGTACGGCCACAGGCCGGCCTTCTCGTAGTAGTCGTGGACCACCTGCGAGCCGGGCGCCATCGAGGTCTTCACCCACGGCTTGGTCGCCAGGCCCTTCTCGACGGCGTTGCGCGCCAGCAGCGCCGCGCCCAGCATCACCTCGGGGTTGGACGTGTTGGTGCAGGACGTGACCGCGGCGATCACCACCGCGCCGTGGTCGATCACGAATTCGCCGAGCTCCTCGGATTTCACGGTCACCGGGTTGCTCGGACGGCCGTTGGCGTGTTGGGCGGCCGATACCTCGGGAGCGTCGTCGTGGTCGTTGGAGGACAGCGACGACGGGTCGCTGGCGGGGAAGCTCTCGTCGACGGCTTCGTCCAGCTTCGAGTACTCCGCGGTGTCCTGACTGTCGTCGACATAGCCGGGGAGTTGCCGGCGGAACGTTGCCTTGGCTTGCGACAACGGGATTCGGTCCTGCGGACGCTTGGGTCCGGCGATCGAGGGCACCACGTCGGCCAGGTCGAGCTCGAGGTATTCGGAGAAGGTGGGTTCGTGCCCGGGGTCGTGCCACATGCCCTGCTCCTTGGCGTAGGCCTCGACCAGCGCCACTTGCTCCTCGCTGCGCCCGGTGAACCGCAGGTAGGAGATGGTCTCCTCGTCGACCGGGAAAATAGCTGCGGTGGAACCGAATTCGGGACTCATGTTGCCCAGCGTGGCGCGGTTGGCCAACGGCACCTCGGCGACGCCCTCGCCGTAGAACTCGACGAACTTGCCGACCACACCGTGCTCGCGCAGCATCTGGGTGACGGTCAGCACCACGTCGGTGGCCGTGACACCCGGTTGGATCTCGCCGGTCAGCTTGAAGCCGACCACCCGTGGGATCAGCATCGACACCGGCTGGCCCAGCATCGCCGCCTCGGCCTCGATGCCGCCCACGCCCCAGCCCAGCACACCCAGGCCGTTGACCATCGTGGTATGCGAGTCGGTGCCCACGCACGTGTCCGGGTAGGCGACCCCGTCGCGTTCCATGACGACACGCGCCAGGTATTCGATGTTGACCTGGTGCACGATGCCGGTGCCCGGGGGGACCACCTTGAAGTCCCGGAACGCGCCCTGGCCCCAGCGCAGGAACTGGTAACGCTCGCCGTTGCGCTGGTACTCGAGCTCGACGTTGCGCTCGAACGCGTCGGGGGTGCCGAACAGGTCGGCGATCACCGAGTGGTCGATCACCAGGTCGGCGGG
>NZ_JBYCLG010000147.1:0-24673 GCF_057473785.1 Mycobacterium sp. TH-M103 | reverse complement strand
GGACATGATCAGATCCTCCAAGAGAGCTCGGAGAACCCGTCGGATGTCGTCTGATCGACACACCGATCTCTATCGCGAAGTCAGACGCAAAACAGTGGGGTGCCGACGAGTCGATTCGTGGCCGAGCGCCCGTGTATGACAACGGAATCAAGGCGGGCGTCGTGCACCACACCGCCGGGGTGAACGATTACGGCCGGCAGGATTCGGCGGCGATGGTGCGGTCGATCTACGCCTACCACACCCGCACTCTCGGCTGGCCGGACATCGCCTACAACGCCCTGGTGGACAAGTACGGGCAGGTGTTCGAGGGCCGATTCGGCGGGATGACCCGATCGGTTCACGGCACCCACACCGGCGGATTCAACCGCAACACCTGGGCCGTGTGCATGATCGGTGATTTCGACGCGGTGGGCCCCACGCCCGTTCAGGTGCGCACCGTCGGGCGCCTGCTCGGGTGGCGGCTCGCCCTGGACGGCATCGACCCGCTGGGCAGTGTCCCGCTCACCTCGGAGGGCGGTCCGTACACCCGTTTCCCTCTGGGTGCCACCGTGGGCCTGCCGACCATTTTCGCCCACCGCGACGTCAGCGATACCGACTGCCCCGGCCAGGTCGGTTATGGCTTGATGGACCAGATCCGCGACATCGCAGCGCGGTTCAACAAGCGTCCCAGCGCCGAGGAGTTGGCGCAGTCGCTGCAGGGCACCGCGATCTATGACCGCTGGCAGGAGATGGGCGGCATGAACAGCGCACTGGGCGCACCGTCGTCACCCGAATCGACCGGGATGGGCGCGACTCGCTACGTCGTCTTCCAGAAGGGGGCGGTGTACTGGTCACCGGACACCGGGGCGCAACCCGTCGCCGGCTCCATCTACACCGCTTGGGGTGCTTTGGGTTTCGAGCACAGCGCGCTGGGGCTCCCGACCAGTGCCGAAATCCAGGAGCCCGGGTGGGTCGTCCAGAATTTTCAACACGGCACGCTGAACAAGGAGCGTGGCAAGCAGGTGGTCGTCAGCGTGATCGACGGTGTTGCGCGTGCGGTGCCGTCGCCGTCGGACACCGAGCCGCCCGTGCAACTCGAGCGATTTTCGCCGATGCGCAACCGGGTTTGACGGTCGGCCCGGTGCGCGGTGACGGCCTCCGCGCAGCCGTCGAGAGTGGGAGTTTGCGGTCGGGGCATCGTCAAAGCTGTTCGCCCCCGGCCGCTGGGGCCGCTTTTTCAGCGCTGTCCCACTAGACTTACCGATGGGATCGACTGGGGTGAACGATGAGTGGTCATGTTTCCTACCGCAGGGTTTACGACGAGGTTTCGCCGTCCGACGGCGCACGCGTCCTGGTTGACCGGGTCTGGCCACGCGGCATCAAGAAGGAAGCGCTCGATCTGACCGAGTGGTTGCGTGACGTTGCGCCCTCGACCGAGCTACGCAAGTGGTATTCGCATGATCCCGGGAAGTTCGCGGAGTTCCGGCGCCGGTATGTGGCGGAATTGAAGTCGCCGGAACGGCGTACGGCTGTCGAGCACCTCAAAGCGATCGCCGACGAGACGGACGTGGTTTTGCTGACGGCCACCCGCGATGTCGAGCACAGTCAGGCGGCCGTCCTGGCGGCATGGCTCGCTGACACGCCCGGTCGCAATCGCTGATCCGCCGGTCGCGCGGTATGAGCCGGTCACCTCGATGACGCCGTGGGCGCCGCGCCCGGCATCGAGCATCACGTGTGAGACGAAGAGGTATCGGCCGGTTTGTAGGAAGGTCAGTTCGCCGAATCCGCTTCGGGCCGTGAACAAGCCGAGCATCTGGGAGTCGCCCGCGCTCCGGCGGAGCCGGTAGTCGCCCTCGGGCCAGACGGTGTCGAACTGGCCCCCTACGTGGAAGGAGCTGCCCCGATTCGGTCCGGCGGCCAGCTACCCAGATGCGCACGCGCTCGCCTACCCAGGCGGCCAGTGTCCCTGCACGGCCTCATCGCCGCGGTCGGACCGCGGCGGGGGCGCCGCCTCGTACCGGGCGTCGGATTTGTTGTCGGTCATCGGATCTCGCACAAGTTCTAGTTTATACAAATCGGATTGTGTAAACTCTAGGCCATGACATACGTGATTGGGAAGCCCTGTGTTGACGTGATGGACCGGGCCTGCGTGGAGGAATGCCCGGTCGACTGCATCTACGAGGGCGGTCGGGCCCTCTACATCCATCCCGACGAATGTGTGGACTGCGGGGCGTGCGAACCGGTCTGCCCCGTCCAGGCGATCTACTACGAGGACGACCTGCCCGCGGAGCTGCAGCCCTACCAGGCCGACAACGCGGCGTTCTTCTCCGAAACCCTGCCCGGCCGGGACGAGCCCGTCGGATCACCCGGCGGGGCGGCCAAGATGGGTCCGCTCGGCGTCGACACACCGCTGGTGGCCGGCCTGCCCAGGCAGGACGCGCCGGGAGCGTGAACACGGTCGGTATGTCAGCCGATGGGCAGCCCGATCGCCGTCGTGACGTGCTGCGCGTATTGAAGGCGGCGCCCGGCCCGATGAGCATCAACGCGATCGCCGAAGTGCTGGACGTGCATCCGAACACCGCCCGCCTCCACCTCGACACGCTGGTGAGCGACGGCCGGGTGGAACATGTCGAGCCCGACGTCAATCGACCCGGACGACCGGCCCTGATGTTCCGTGCCATCGCGCAGATGGACCGCGGCGGACCGCGCCGTTACCGGCTGCTCGCCGAGATACTCGCGGCGGGCCTCGCCGCCGGTGACGCCCCGGGCGCCAAGGCGCACGCCGCGGGCCGTGCGTGGGGGACGCAGCTGAAAGGCTCGGTGCCGCAGGGAGGAAGGACGGGCGTAAACGAATCGGTCGAACAGCTCGTCGGCGTTCTCGACGAGCTCGGATTCGCGCCCGAGCGTCGCGGCGAGTGGAAGATCGGCTTGCGGCACTGTCCCTTCCTCGAACTCGCCGAGGCCCGGGCCGAGATCGTGTGTCCCGTTCACCTCGGCCTCATGCAAGGAGTGGTGGAGAGCCCGGCGGGGCTGGTGGCCGTCGACCGACTGGACGCGTTCGTCGAACCGGATCTGTGCCTAGCCCACCTGACCCCGCAGGCAGATTCCAGATGAGCAGCCAACCATCGATCGTCGTCGCCGTGGCCTTCGTGTGGCTGGGCATGGTGCTCGCCATCTCGTTTCTGGAAGCACCGCTGAAGTTCCGCGCACCCAACGTGACGACGCAGATCGGCCTGGGGATCGGGCGCCTGGTGTTCCGCGCGCTCAACAGCATCGAGGTCGTTTTCGCAATCCTGATCGCGGCGGTCGTCGTGCCTAGTCCGCCGCCGGCGGGCGCAACCGCGGCAATCGCGACCGCCTGCGCGATGCTCGCCATCCAGTTGATCGCGGTGCGCCCCTTCCTGACCCGACGTTCCGACAAGGTTCTCGCCGGTCGGGACGCACCCCGCTCCCGCGGCCACTACGCGTACATCGGTCTGGAGGTGGCCAAGGCGGTCGCCCTGGCGGTTGCGGGGACGCTGCTGCTGGCGCTTTGAACCGACACCCCGCCTACAACTCGCAGCGCTCGTGCGGATCCGGGTCATAGCAGGTCAAGGTCCCGTAGGGGCAGTGCGGAAGCGCGCTCACGCCGGCTTTCCGCCACCCCTTGCGGAGCAGGTTGCGTGCCAGAAAGCGTGCCGCCGTCCGGCCCTGCGCCGCGTTGTATTCCGGGCCGGAATGCTCGATGCCGTAGTAGGCGTCGTAGATGTCGTCGGCGAGGCGGTCGATTAGCTCCCTCACTTCCGGTGGCGTGCTCATCCCTCAAGGGTTCCCTGTCGGGCGCCCACGGAATCGTGCAGGGGGGTGCGCCGGCCTCCACGTCGACCTGGTATGAGTGGCGGTCAGTCGAGCGTCGCCCAGAACCGGGTCAGAGCCGCCGCTCCGCGCGCCGGGTCTTCCAACATCCACCAATGTCCCAGCCCGTCGAGCACTTCGGTCCGGGCGCCGGCCCGTTCGGCCGCTCGCCGCCGGATCGCCTCCGAGCCCACATGGTGGTCCTCGGTGGCAAGGATCGACAAGCCCGGCCGGGCCGCCGCGTTGCCGAGCCCACGTCCCGCTTCGGCCAGCGCCGGCTGGCGCGCCGAACGGTACGGCAGCAGGATCGCCCGGCCCACCTCCGGCGCCTGCGCCGCGGCGATCGCGGTCGCGACGCCCGAGGGGATGCCGAGTGCGGCCATCCGGGCGGCCCGGTCCTCGACCGTCCCGTCCAGCATGGTGTCCACCAGCCGCTCGCCGTCGCCGGGTGTCTGCCACACCCGGGCCATGTCATGCCACACGTAGTCGGGGTCGAACACCCCGACGATGTCGCTCGCCCAACTCCGCACCAATTCGGGGCGGTGCATCACCAGGTTCACGACGTGGCCACCACCCCAGTCATGCCCCACGAGATCAACCGGTCCGCCGAACTTGTCCAGCTCGACCTCGAGCCAGTCACGGTAGGCCAGGTAGGTCGTCGGGCAGCGGCGCACCGAACCCGGGCTGCGACAGTCGCACTACATCGGTGCGCCCGAGGGGCCTCGGCCAGCGGGCCCCAGATCGCGTCGGTCTGCGGGTTGCCGTGCACCAAAACTACCGTCGTGGCCAGATATTGTCAGACTTTCACCGTCAGCGGCCAGACGTTCCAGATTTCGTCGCAGTACTCGGCGATGGCGCGGTCCGAGGAGAACTTGCCGCTGCGCGCGGTGTTCAGGATGGACATCCTGGTCCACGCCCCCCGGTCCTGCCAATCCGCGCTCACCCGCTCCTGGCAGTCGACGTAGGAGCGGTAGTCGGCGCACACCAGGAACGGGTCGTCGTGGCGGAGGTAGTCCACCACCGGCCGGAACACCTCGGTGTCGCCGCGCGAGAACGCCCCCGCGGCAATCAGATCGAGCACCGTGCGCAGCTCCTCGTCGCCGTCGATGTAGTCGGCCGGGCGGTATCGTCCGCCTTGACCGCCTGCACCTCCCGTTCCGTCAGGCCGAACAGGAAGAAGTTCTCCGGCCCGGCCTCCTCGCGGATCTCGACGTTCGCCCCGTCGAGCGTGCCGATGGTCAGTGCGCCGTTGATCATGAACTTCATGTTCCCGGTGCCCGAGGCCTCCTTGCCCGCGGTGGAGATCTGCTCGGACAGGTCGGCGGCCGGGTAGATCAGGTGCGCGTTCTGCACGTTGAAATTCGGCACGAACGCCACCTCGAGGAACCGGTTGACCTCCGGGTCGGCGTTGACGGTCTCCCCAATGGCGTTGATCAGCTTGATGATTCGCTTGGCCATGAAATAGCCCGGAGCGGCCTTGCCGCCGAACACGGACGCCCGCGGCGGAATCGACAGCCCTGGGTCGCACTTGAGCCGGTGGTAGAGCGCGACGATGTGCAGGACGTTGAGGTGCTGGCGCTTGTACTCGTGGATGCGCTTGACCTGGACGTCGAACATCCAGTCCGGGTTCAGCTCGACACCGGCCACCGAGCCGACGTAGGTGGCCAGGCGGGCCTTGTTCGCGCGTTTGATGTCGCGCCACTGCTGACGGAAGGTGGCGTCGTCGACGAACGGCTCCAGTCCGCGCAGCCGGGACAGATCACTCAGCCAGCCCTCACCGATCTTGCGGTCCAACAGCTCCCGCAGCCCGGGGTTGGCCAGCGCGAGGAAGCGGCGCGGCGTCACCCCGTTCGTCTTGTTGCTGAACCGCTCCGGCCAAAGCTCGTAGAAGTCTTTCAGCACACTGGTTTTCAGCAGGTCAGAGTGCAGCGCGGCGACGCCGTTGATGGCGTGGCTGCCCACGGTCGCCAGGTGCGCCATCCGGACGCTCTTGCCGTCGTCCTCGCCGATCAGCGACATCCGGCGCAGCCGGTCCGCGTCGCCGGGGAACCGCGTGCGCACCTCGTCGAGAAAGCGGTGGTTGATCTCGTAGACGATCTCGAGGTGGCGCGGCAGCGACTCGGCGAACATCGCCAGGGGCCAGGTCTCCAGCGCCTCGGGAAGCAGGGTGTGGTTGGTGTAGCCGAACGTCGCGACCGTGATGCCCCACGCGTCGTCCCAGTCGAGATGGCGCTCGTCGACGAGCAGCCGCATCAGCTCGGCGACCGCGATCGATGGATGGGTGTCGTTGAGCTGCAAGGCAAACCGCTGGGGGAGCTCGCGGACGGACACGTCGGCGATCTCCTCCATCAGGTCCAGCACTCGCTGCAGCGAGCAGGACACGAAGAAGTACTGCTGCAGCAGGCGCAGCCGCTTGCCCACGTCCGGCTCGTCGTTGGGGTAGAGGACCTTGGTGACCGTCTCCGAGGTTATCTCGTCCTCGACCGCCTTGTAGTAGTCGCCGGTGTTGAAGGCTTCCAGCGCAAAGGATTTGACGGCGCGCGCGCTCCACAGCGTCAGCACGTTGCAGGTGTTGACGCCGTAGCCCTGGATCGGAGTGTCGTAGGCGACGCCCTTGAGCACCCGTCCCGGCACCCACCGCACGCGGTCGTGGCCGGCCTCGTCGCTGTAGTACTCGGCGTAGCCGCCCCACTTCACCAGATAGTTGATGTCGGGTTTGGCGATCTCCCAGGGGTTTCCGTTGTCGATCCAGTTGTCGGTCTGCTCGACCTGCCAGCCGTCGCGAATCTCCTGGTCGAAGATGCCGAACTCGTAGCGGATGCCGTAGCCGATCGCCGGACGTTCGAGGGTGGCCAGCGAGTCCAGGTAGCACGCGGCGAGCCGGCCGAGGCCGCCGTTGCCCAGCCCGGGTCCCTCCGCGCAGGCCAGCACCGTGTCCAGGTTCTGGCCCATCGCCGCCAGCGCGGTCCATAGCGCCATAGCGGCGGGCGAGAGGTCAGCGGTGTCGCACACCCCCTCGAACATTTGCCCGACGTTCGGCCGGCTGGCTTCCAGCACCTGCGACAGCAGCTGACCTCTATCCCCGAAGTATTACAACAGCTTTCGCTTGCTCATCCCTATCGCCTCGGCCAGCGGGGCTAGCGACAGATCGTTGACGCCGCGCTCCTGGAGCTGCTCGACCACGGATTCGAGCAGGGCTTGCCGCTTATGCGGGTCGGGCGTTCGGGACACCCCTTGATTGTATCGACCGGAACAACCACGCTTAATACTCTTACCTATCGGTACATTTGAATAGTTGTTTGGAGAGGTTCAACCATGAAGGGAAAGATCGCTCTCGAAGAGCACTGGGAGTCCGCCGAGTTTCCGGCCACCGGAGAACATGACTTCACCGCCACCGAGTATTTCGCCGATGTGCAGCGCCGGCTGCGGGAGGTGGATCGGCGTGTCGAGGACATGGACCGCAACGGGATCGCCATCGATATCCTGTCGTTGACGCAGCCCGGCATCGAGGGAATCACCAACACCAAGCTGGCGGTCGATACGGCGAAGAAGATGAACGACTTCGCCGCCGAGAACCTGGTCGCGAAATACCCGGACCGGTTGCGGGCCTTTGCCGCCCTGCCGCTACAGGACCCGGAGAAGGCTGCCGACGAACTCGAACGCGCTGTTCGTGACCTGGGGTTTGTCGGCGCACTGATCAACGGCTATAGCAACATCGGCGACGAGGACACCGCGCAGTATCTCGACGAACCGCAAGTGGAGCCGTTCTGGGCCAAGCTCACCGAGCTCGACGTGCCGGTTTACCTGCACCCCCGTATCCCACTGCCCAGCCAGCAACGGATCTATCAGGGGTATGAGGGGCTGCTGGGCTCCGCGTGGGGGTTCGGTGTGGAGACCGCCACCCACGCGCTGCGGTTGATTCTCAGCGGCCTTTTCGACCGGCATCCGACCGCCCAGGTGATCCTCGGGCATCTCGGTGAGGCGCTCCCATTCACCTTGCACCGGGTCACTCACCGGTTGCGTCACCAACGCCGGGAGACCCACGGACCGCACGAGCTGCCGCCGCTGGACTACCTGCCGCGCAATTTTTATCTCACCACCAGCGGGGTCTTCCGGACCCAAACGCTGCTCGACACCCTCCTCGAAGTCGGGGCCGACCGGATTCTCTTCTCCGTCGACTATCCCTACGAGACCATGGACGACATCGCCCCCTGGTTCGACGACACCCCGATCAGCGAACCCGATCGCATCAAAATCGGGCGAGACAACTCCGAGAAGCTCTTCAAGCTGACTTCGCACGCCTCAACTAAAAAGGTTTCGGTAATACAGTGACTCATGGTCATAAAGGAAGTCCGGTGTGGGCGAGGAAGGCGAAACACAGGTCGTAGTTGGAGTCGATGCGATCCAGCCCGGATTCGGCCGCGGGACACGACCCCGTTTTTTCCATGGCGACCGACGTGGCGTCGGCGAGCGCCTGGCGCAGCGCAACCTCTCGTTCGCTCGGCCGGTGCGTTTCCGCCCAGTAGTTGCCGATCGCCCCGATGGGGTCGAGCCTGCGGATGGGAACCATCACCCCAGTCGGATGGCCCAGGCTACCTCATCGCGTTGTGCCGGTGGCAATTTCGCTGTGCGCGAATACGGCGGTCAGTGGGCACCGGAGAGGTTCAGCGTGACGACCCCGGCGATGATAAGGCCGACCCCGACGACCTTGGCGGCCGACAGGGGAGAGCCGAGGAACAGGACGGCGATCAGCACGATCGCGGCCGTCCCGATCGCCGACCACAGCGCGTAGGCCACGTCCGTCTGCATACCCCGCGAGATGGACAGCGCCAGCAGCGCGAACGCCACCGCGTACCCGGCCAGGCACGCCACGGTGGGCCAGGGCCGGCTGAAGCCCTCGGTGCTCTTGAGCAGGCTGGTCGCCGCCACCTCGGCGAAGATCGCGCAGATGAGGAGCAGATAGCTCACGTCGCCTCCCGGTGTACGAACCCCCTGTAGGTGTACACGACGGGGGCGTGCGGGCGGTCGCCCGCCGCGCGTGGCGTAGCTACGTGTCGGTGACGTCGGGGACCGCGCGCAGTGGTGGCCGTACGCCCCGCGTGAGGCCGAAGCCCACGTGCGGGTCTGCGACGTCCGCGAGGATCCGGTAGGCGTCGGCGTACTGAACCGCGAGTGTGACCAGCCGCATCCACGTGACCGGGTCGTTGCGGGTGGCTCCGAAATCGAAACCGAACCGCGGGCCGTCGAGCACGAATCGGACGTGGCCGGCGAAGGCGTCGGCCGACACCGTCAGCAGCGCGGGACCCGCCTCGATGCGGTATTCCTCGTGCAGGCCCAGTGCGCGTCCCGGCTCCGGTGTGGGGCCCGCATCGACGAGGTAGTCGCAATCGGCGAGCGCGGCGAAGACGGCCCCCGCCGAGACCCGGTAAAGGGCGCCGAATTCGATGGTGGACCGGGCGGCGGTGCGCAACGAGAAGACGATCACGATGGGCGAACGATGATCATGGGGGTTGCTCTCCTCTGCGCCGCTGCCGTCCCGACGGCTCGATCCGGAGGCCCGGAGTCTACGGGCGCGCGGCCCCGTGCGCGGCCCGGGCGGGCGATGATTTCGCCGGGAGCCACATGCGTTTCGCCGGGTGGATAGGGCGTGGCGGCGACCCCGGCGCACACGGCCGGGGTCGACACGCCGGCCGCACTTTGCCGGCACCGCCGATAATGGCATTCTCTAGATCGGAGAAGCCGTTTTCGGGCGGCTGGAGGAGGTCGAGAATGAACGCCGGCCAACGGTGTGACGGGATGGTGGCGCTGGTCACCGGGAGCAGTCGCGGGCTGGGCAAGGCGATCGCCGCGCGACTGGCTGCGCGGGGTGCCACGGTCGCGCTGACCGCCCGCACCATGGACCCCGACCCCAAGTACCAGGGATCGCTGCGCCAGACCCGCGACGAGATCGCGGCCGCCGGCGGCCGCGCGGTGGCGATCCAGGCCGACCTGTCCCAGTCCGGCGAACGCGAACGCCTCTACGCCGAGGTGCACGACACCGTCGGCGCCCCGGACATCCTCGTCAACAACGCCGCCGTGACCTTCCTGCGGCCCCTCGACGAATTCCCCGAGAAGCGGGTGCGGCTGATGATGGAGATGCACGTCCTGGGACCGCTGCACCTGTGCCAGCTGGCGATCCCCGCGATGCGCGAGCGCGGACGGGGCTGGATCCTGAATCTGACCTCGGTGGGCGGCGACCTGCCACCGGGGCCGCCGTTCTCCGAGTTCGACCGCAGCGCCGGCTTCGGTGTCTACGGGACGGCCAAGGCCGCCCTCAACCGGCTGACCAAAAGCCTTGCCGCCGAACTGTACGACGACGGCATCGCCGTCAACGCCGCCGCCCCGTCCGACCCGGTGGCGACACCGGGGGCCGGCGCCCTCGACCTGGCCAAGGCCGACACCGAGGACATCGAGCTGATCACCGAGACCGCCTTCCGGTTGTGCACCGGCGATCCGAAAACCCTGACCGGCCGCATCGCGCACACCCAGTCGTTCCTCGCCGAGGCCGGCTGGACCCAGCCCGCCGTTTGAATGGCCGAACTGGACCTCGACGAGCTGCGCGGGCGCCTCGCCCGCGCCGGCGTCGGCGACGTCCATCCACTCGCCGGGGGCGCCTCCAGCCTCACCTTCGCCGCCGCGATGGGCGGCCGGCCCGTGGTGGTCAAGGTTGCCCCGCCGGGCGTCGAGGCGATCGGGCACCGCGACGTGCTGCGGCAGGCGCGCGTCATCAAAGCGCTTGCGGAAAGCGATTTTCCGGTGCCCGCCGTGGTGTGGGAGGACCCCGGCAGCCCGCCGCTGTTCGTGATGTCGCGCATCGACGGCGAGTGCGTGGAGCCGTTGTTCGACGGTTGCCCACCGGATGCCGACCTGGCCGACCGGTACCGCAACGCCTGCCGCGTCATGGCCGCCCTGCACCGTCTCTCGCCGGCCGCGCTGGGGCTGGGCGACGAACCGGTCGTCGACCCGGCCGCCGAAGTCCGGCGCTGGTGCGACACCCTGGGCACCGTCGACCCGGCGCTGGTGCCCGGGTGGCAGGACGTGCGCGACGCGCTGTTGGGTTGTGCGCCGGAAGTCATGGGGCCCAGCGTGATTCACGGAGACTTCCGGCTGGGCAACCTGATGGCCGCCGGGGCCCGCATCGACGCGGTGATCGACTGGGAGATCTGGTCGATCGGCGACCCGCGCATCGATGCGGGCTGGTTTCTGATCAACTGCGATCCGGACACCTATCGTCGCGTTTCACGCGGCGATGTCGCCCCACCGGTCGCCGAGCTGACCGCGATCTACCGCGACCGGCTGGGCCGCGAGGTCGGCGACCTGGACTGGTTCACCGCCCTGGCGTGCTTCAAGTCGGCGGCCACGTGGTCGCTGATCGTCAAGCACAACCGCCGCAGGCGTTCGCCGCGGGCCGACCTGGAAGCCATGGCGGCGGCCCTGCCCCGGCTGCTGCAGCGCGCCCGGACGATTCTGGGCCGCTAGCTCGCGAGGGTGCGCGAAATGCCACGGTGCAGCGGCGTGTCGCGTCCAGACACGCACGCTCGCGCTGGGGCGGCTACGCGCGCGGAATGCCGGCCAGCTTGTCGGCGAACTTCGCCTCCGCGGCCGCACGCAGCCGCAGCAGATGCTCGGAGGGGAACAGGTCGGGAGCGGGCTGCCGGTCTTTGAGCAGCTGGCGCGCCAGCGTCACCTTGTGCACCTCGGTGGGGCCGTCGGCCAGGCCGAGCACGAAGGACTCCACCAGGTACTGCACGAAGGGCATCTCGTGGCTGGTGCCCAGCGATCCGTGCAGCTGCAGCGCCCGCGCCGATACGTCGTGCAGCACCTTCTGCATCATCGCCTTGACCGCGGAGATGTCGGCCCGCACCGCCTGGTAATCGTTGAACTGGTCGATCTTCCAAGCGGTTTGCAGCGTCAGCAACCGGAACGCCTCGATCTCCATCCACGAGTCGGCGACCATCTCCTGGACGAGCTGCTTGTTGGCCAGCACCTCGCCCTGGGTGTAGCGCGACACCGCCCGCTCGCAGATCATGTCGAAGATCCGCCGCACCAAGCCGACCGTGCGCATGGCGTGGTGAATACGCCCGCCGCCCAGGCGGGTCTGGGCGACCACGAACGCGCCGCCGCGCGGGCCCAGCATGTGGTCTCCCGGCACGCGGACGTTCTCGTAGCGGACGTAACCCTCGCGCCCGCCGCCACCCAGCGGCTGATAGCCGAGCCCGACGTCGCGCAGCACGTTGATGCCCGGGGTGTCGCCCGGCACGACGAACATCGAGCAGCGCTGGTACGGCGGCGCGTCGGGGTCGGTCATCGCCATCACGATGAGAAACGACGCCATCGACGCGAACGAGGAATACCACTTCTCCCCGTTGATGATCCAGTTATCACCATCGGGCACGGCGGTGGTGCGGAACACCTTCGGGTCGGCGCCGCCCTGCGGCTCGGTCATGGAGAAACAGGACACGATGCGGTTGTCCAGCAGCGGCTCGAGGTAGCGCGCCTTGAGCTCGGGTGTGCCGTAGTGCGCGAGGATCTCGCTGTTGCCCGAATCGGGTGCCTGGGAGCCGAACACGATCGGCGCGCACTCCGAGCGGCCCAGGATCTCGTTGAGCAGCGCCAGCTTCACCTGCCCGTAGCCGGGACCGCCCAGGTGCGGCCCGAGGTGCGTGGCCCACAGCCCACGCTCCTTGACGATCTCCTGCAGCGGCGGGATCAGTGCCTGACGCACCGGGTCGTTGAGGTCGTGGGACTCCTTGACGATCAGGTCGATCGGTTCGCACTCCTCGCGCACGAAGTCCTCGACCCATTTCAGTTGCGCCGCCCACTCCGGGTCGGTGGAGAAGTCCCACGCCATCTATCGTTCCTTCCGGTTGCTCTGGGCCACCACGCCGGCATCGACGAGGGCAGTGACGGCCTCGGGGTCCAATCCCAGTTCGCGTAGCAGCGCACGCGTGTGATCGCCGGGCAGCGACGGGGCGCCGGGCGCCGCGGGCGGGGTGCGCGAGAAGCGTGGCGCCGGCGCGGGCTGGGTGACGCCGTCCACGTCGACGAATGTCCCGCGCGCGGCCAGGTGCGGGTGATGCGGTGCCTCGGACAGCGAAAGCACCGGTGTCGCACAGCATCCCGGTGAGTCGAGGATGCGCTCCCACTCGTCGCGGGTCTTCTCGGCGAAGCGCGCGGCCAGCGCCGCGCGGTGCGCCGACCAGGTCGACGGTGCGTCGTCGTCGTGGGGAACGCCGACGCCGAGCCGCTCGCACAGCTCGGCGTAGAACTTGGGTTCCATCGCGCCCACAGCGACGTGACGGCCGTCGGCGGTGACGTAGACGCCGTAGAAGTGGGCGGCGCCGTCGAGCAGGTTGTCCTGGCGGCGGTCGCGCCAGGTGCCGGTGGGCACCATCCCGAAGTAGGGCGCCAGCAGCGTGGCCACGCCGTCGACCATGGCCACGTCGAGCACCTGACCCGCTCCGGACTCGCGGGCCTCCAGGATCGCGCTCAAAAGGCCGACCGCCAGCAGCATCCCGCCGCCGCCGTAGTCGCCGACCAGATTCAGCGGCGGCACCGGCGATTCGGCGGTGCCGATCCCGTGTAGCGCGCCGGCCAGGGCGATGTAGTTGATGTCGTGGCCCGCGTGCCCGGACAGGGGTCCGTCCTGCCCGTATCCCGTCATGCGGGCATACACCAGCCGGGGGTTGCGTCCCAGCAACGCGTCCGGCCCGATGCCCAGCCGCTCGGCGACCCCCGGCCGGTACACGTCGACGAACGCGTCGGCGCCGGCTACCAGACGGTGCACCAGGTCGCGGCCGCGGGGGTCTTTGACGTCGGCGGCCAGCGACCGCTGGCCGCGCCGGACCGTGTAGTCGATCGGCAACGGGCCGTCCACGCCCGCGACGGGGTCCACGCGGACCACGTCGGCGCCCAAGTCGCCCAACAGCATCCCGCAGAACGGCGCGGGCCCCAGCCCGCCCATCATCACGATGCGCAGGCCCCGCAGCGGGCCGCTCATGTGGTCCACTTCGCGCGGCGGTCGGCCGCCTCGTCGGTGGCGTGGGCGAGGACCTGGTTGCGGTTCTCCAGCTCCAGCGCGGCGGACAGGCTCGCCGCGTCGGTGTTGACCTGCAGCGCGCGCTTGGTCAGCCGCACGCCCAGCGGGGGGAGACCGGCGATCAGGGTGGCCAGTTCCACGGCCCGCTCGAGCAGCCGGTCGGGTTCGACCACCTCGCTGACCAGGCCGCGCCGGTCGGCTTCGGCGGCCGGAATCGTGCGCCCGGTCAGCATCCAGTCGGCGGCCACGCTGGTGCCCACGATGCGGGGCAGGTGGTAGCTCATGCCCATCTCGGCGCCCGAGAGCCCCAGCAGGATCGCGGCGTTGCCGAACGACGCCGCGGTCGAACAGATCCGGATGTCGGCGGCCAGGCACAACGCGAAGCCCGCGCCGACACAGGGACCGTTGACCGCGGCGACGACGGGTTGCGGCAGTCCGCGGATCGCCTCCGCCAGTGCGGTCATGCGTTCCTGGAAACGCAACCGGTCCAGCGCGGGCGCGGAGGCCTCCGGCATGGCGGGCCCGAAGTCGCGCATGTCGATTCCCGCGCAGAAACCGCGGCCGGCGCCGGTGAGCACGACGGCCCGCGCGGAGTCCTCGCCGGCCAGATCGGCCAGCACGTCGCGCAATTCGGTCTGCATGGCCTCGTTGACGGCGTTGAGGCACCGCGGCCGGTTCAGGCGGACGACGACGACCCCGCCGCGGGGCCGGTCGAGCTCCAGGGTGCTCATGCGCGTTCGATGATCGTCGCGGTGCCCATGCCGCCGCCGGTGCACATGGTCACCAGACCCGTTGCCAGATCCCGGCGTTCGAGCTCGTCGAGCAGGGTGCCCAGCAGCATCGCGCCGGTGGCGCCGATCGGGTGGCCCAGGGCGATGGCGCCGCCGTTGACGTTGACCCGCTCGGGGTCGATGTCGAGGTCGCGCATCGTCTTGAGCGGGACCGCGGCGAAGGCCTCGTTGATCTCCCACAGGTCGATGTCGGCCACGCTCATGCCGGCGCGGGCCAGGCAGCGCTGCGCGGCGGGCCCGGGCGCGGTGAGCATGATGACGGGCTCGCTGCCGACCGCGGCCGTGGCGCGGATCTGTGCACGCGATGAAACCCTTTGTGCCTGAATCCATTTCGCGGAGGCGAGCAGCACCGCCGCGGCGCCGTCGACGACCCCCGACGAGTTGCCCGCATGGTGGACGTGCTCGACGCGGTCGATGCCCGGGTAGCGGCGCAGGCAGATCTCGTCGAAGGTCAACCGCTCGCCCTCGGCACGGGCCGCGCCCATCGCGGCGAAGGCGGGCTGCAGGCGCGCCAGCGTCTCGGCGGTGGTCCCGGGGCGCGGATGCTCGTCGCATTCGACGCAGCCGTCGGGGGTGGTAACCCCGACCAGGGATCGCTCGAACCGGCCGTCGTCGACCGCCGCGGCGGCCCGGTGCTGGCTGCGCGCCGCATAGGCGTCGACGTCGTCGCGGCCGAACCCTTCGAGGGTGGCGATGAGGTCGGCCGAAATTCCCTGCGGGACGGTCGGGTAACGCTTACGAAAGTCGGGGTTGCCGCCGTCGATCGTCGGGATCCCGGCCGCGACGCCCCAACGGGACATCGACTCGACGCCGCCGGCGACCATCAGGTCCTCGCTGCCGGCCGCGATCGCCGACGCCGCGACGGTGACCGCCTGCTGCCCCGACCCGCAGAACCGGTTCAGCGTCATCCCCGGCACGGTCTCGGGCCAGCCGGCCAGCAGCACCGACAGGCGCGCGATGTCGTCGGTGTGGTCCCCGCTGAGGATGCCGTTGCCGGCGATGACGTCGTCGACGTCGGCCGGGTCGAAACCGGTGCGCTCGGCCAGTGCGGTCAGGCAGCGGGCGAACAGGGCCTGCGGGTGTACGGCGTGCAACGCCCCGTCGGGGCGGCCGCGGCCGCGCGGTGTGCGTACCGCGTCGAGGATCCAGGCGTCGATGTCGGGCTCCAATCTTCCTCAGCCGATCGTAATGTGTCTCTCAAGTGAGGAGAATAGTCTTCTCCGGAAAGGGGAAGCCATTCTCGGCGCTACCCGCTGCCCGCCGCGCAAGCCGCCGGCAACCGCTTTCCGCGGATCTTGCTGGATCGTGGACGAAGGCCGTCGCGTCCTCTATGGTCCGTCCCAAGCAGCTGTTCGGCGCCGTGAGAGGAACACGCAGTGAGGACGCTCGAAGGCGTTCTGGCCGGCCATCCGTTCTTCGACGGAATGGACCCGCGTTACCTGGAGCTGGCGGTCGGCTGCGCGTCGAACATGCGCTTCGACGCCGGGGAGCTGATCTGCCGTGAAGGCCACCCGGCCGACCACTTCCACCTCATCCGCGCCGGCCGGATCGCACTCGAAATCGCCGTGCTGGGCCGCGGTGGCCTGACGATCCAGACGCTCGGGGCCGGTGACATCCTCGGATGGTCGTGGTTGGTGCCGCCCTACACCTGGCGGTTCGATGTGCGCGCGGCGGAGACGACCCGCGCGATCGTCTTCGACGGTAAATGCCTGCGCGAGAAGTGCGAACAGGATCACGAACTCGGATACGAGCTGCAGAAGCGTGTGATCGCGGTACTCGGACAGCATCTCGACGCGACGAGGTTTCGGCTCCTGGACCTCTACGGGGATGCGCTGGACTGAGGGGCCGGACCGTCGCCAACGTAGTAACCCAGTCACCTCTGTCGACTTGTCGCTGTTCGATCTGAACCTGTACGAAAAGCATTCGCGCGGATCGCTTTTCGGATCGTCGAACCCCGGGAGCGGCATCCCGCGCATGCTCGACCTCCACCGCGCCGGACGGCTCAAGCTCGGCGAGCTCGTCACCCGCGAGTACACCCTCGAGGAGATCGACACCGGCTACGCCGACCTGCACGCCGGGGTGAACCTGCGCGGGCTCATCCGGTTCTGAGTTGCGGGCGAGCTCCTCACGCGCGGCCGACGCGCTCCAAGTCGACGCCTCTGGTCTCGATCCTGAACAGGAATGTCACCGCGGCGCCCGTCAGGAACGCGCCGACCAGGATCCAGAGCAGGGCGGCGGTGCCGATGGAGTCGAGCAGCATGGGGAACAGGAACGCGGCCGTGACCGCGGCAACCTTGGCGAAGGACGCGGCGAACCCCGCGCCCTTGCCGCGCAAGCCCGTCGGGAAAACCTCGCCGGCCACCAGGTAGGTCATCGAATTGGGACCCAGGTTCGACATGAAGTAGAACAGCGTGAAGCCGGTCAAGAGCAGTGCCATGTCGTGGCCGCCGCCCTGCCGGATCGACAGCGCGGCCAGCGCCAGGCCCGCCGCGCAGCCCAGAAAACCGAGGATCTCCAGCCGCATGCGCCCCGCCCTGTCCACCACCACGATGGCGGTCACGACGCCGAGGACGAACAACGCATCCATCAGCGCCGAACCCTTGATCCCCAGGATGTCGTTGTGGACGGTGCCGGGCAGCGTGTGTGCCTGCGATTTCTTGCCGATGAGCGCGGCCAGGATCGTGGGCGTGAAGATGCCGATGCCGTAGACACCGAGATCCTGCAGGAACCACGGAACCGAAGCGAGGACGGTTGCCCGGCGGTTGCCCGCGGTGAACAGCGCCCGGTAGCCGCTTTCCGGCTTGGCGTCGGTCGCGCCGCCCGGGCGGCGCAGCGACACCTGCTGCGGGTACTGCGGGTCGCGCTTCAGCAACTCGCGGGTGGCCTTCTCGGCGTCGGCTGTCCGGCCCCGCGACAACAGCCACTGCGGGCTGTCGGTGACGGAGAGCCGACCGGCGATGACCAGGACCGCCGGCACGATCGCGACGCCGTACATCCACCGCCACGCCGTGACGTCCGGGTTCTGGTAGAGGATCACGAAGCCGACTCCCGTGCCGACGAGCGCGCCCACGGCCTGGAACGCGAACGCGCTCAACACCAGCTGGCCGCGCCGCGACGACGGAGTGCTTTCGGCGATGACCATGTGCGCGGTCGGGTAGTCGCAGCCCAGGGCCAGCCCGGCGCCGAACAGGAAGACCACCAGCAGCACGAAGTTGGGTGACATGGTCAACGCCACCAGGAACACCGAGAAGATGACCATCTCCACGACGAACATGCGCTTGCGCCCGTACCTGTCGGCCAGGCCACCCAGGGCGCTGGCCCCGACCAGGATGCCCGCCAGTGAGGCCGCGGTAACGAAGCCCTGGTCCGAGGCGGCCAGGTGGAACTCGATCGAGATCAGCGGCAGGGCCACCCCGGTCATGAAGACCACCATGCCCTCGAAGAACTTTCCCGCCGAAGCGAGCGCCCATATCCGCAGCTGCATCGAGGTCATCGGCGTGGCGGGCGTCTCGGTGCCATCCGGCCACCGCGGCCTTTCGTCGATGTACTCCTGTACGGATCTGGCCTGAGAAGCATTGTGCGTCAAGGTGTTTCGTCGCCTTTTCCGGTCAGTTGGCCAAGGCCCGCCCGCCCACCGCCGAAGCCGGCCTGCCCCTCACCCGGCGGGACCGCTCACCCACGCGGGCTCGTCGAACGGTCGGGCACGGCGCACCGGGTTCCCGGTGCGGACGACGGCGCCATCCATGAGCACTTCCCGCGCGGTCGCGGGGGTAAACGGCGGTGGCCTCAGCCCTCGAACGCGGGGCCGTCGAAGCGTTCGCGGGTGACGAACTCCGCGACCGGCCGGCGGCGCAGCATGGTCGGCCGGCGGGTGGGTTTGCCCAGCGGCACGAGCGCGGCGACCGCGTGCGTGTCGGGGATGCCCAGCAACGCTCGGACCCGGTCCTCGGCCGCGATGGCCATCGTGGTGATCGTGCCGCCGTAGCCCTCGCTGCGGGCGGCCAGCAGGATGTTCCACACCAGCGGGTAGACCGAGGCCCCGCCGGCGATGCCGACGCGGTCCAGGTCCTGGTCGAGGGCGGCGAGAACGCCCAGGTCGACGGAGACGACCAGCAGGACCGGCGCGTTCGCCAGCGGCGCGACGAACGTGTCGGGAATCTCGGTCGCCTCGATGACGTCCCGGGGCACACCGCTGGGGTGCAGCGGGTTCCACGGGCTCTCGCCCGCCGTGAGCTGGGCGAAGTAGCGGCGGGCGGCGGGAGCGCCCAGCTCGGCGAGCCGGCGACGGGTCTGGGGGTCGCGCACCACGGTGATGTGTGCGCCCTGACGGTTGCCCCCGCTGGGGGCGAACCGGGCGTTCGCGTAGGTGATCACAGCCCTAACGAGAGAGGAACGACCGATGATCGAATGCGTATACTGCACCGTGCCGACCGATAACCCGTCTGGTGTCTGCAGGTTCTGCGCCGACTACAAGCCACCTACCGCACCAAACGACCCGGCCCAGGAGATAGTCGGAATCGCTGACGCCGCAAACGAGCTGGCGATCAGCGAGAGTCTTCTCATCAGTATGCTGGCCGACTCTGGCCTTCTCCTGGTGATTCCCGGCACCGAGGATGAACGGTGCGGGGAGGTGACGAGAGTGCCCGAGCTTGGGGTCCCCCTGCCGTTGCATGTGGATGGTTGCGGGTGCCGATTTATCGCCAGCCCACACCCCGACATTGCGCTGAGGGGCGATGAGGTGCCGAGGTGAGCCAAACGTGGACACCCAAGGTCGAGATAGAGAACACCGTGGACCAGCTCTACGCGTGCGGAGATTGGGATCACCACCTGCTAGTGCGCCGGGGGCCGCTCTCGTTGGATACGGATGCCTCGTGGCGGCAGGTCATGGCAGAGGTACAGGAGCACAACATGGTGCCTGTCTGTGAGGCTCTTTTGCCCGCCGGCTCCCGCGTCCCGTTCGACGTGCGTGCCACGCTGTATATGACCCCCCAGCTCAAGTTCTACTTCAGCGACAGCAGAGAGGGTCGGGCACTGGTAGAGGCTGTGGCGAACGCAGTAATGGGCAGCGATTTCGGCGATGCGGCGTGGCAGTGGATTGCCCGACAACAGTGATGTTTCTGGTGTGATGATTGCCACATGTTGGGCGGAAAGCGTCAAGTTCGCCCTACTACAGTATGAAGGGGTACATCGGAACCAAACTAGAAAAGTCGAATGTACTACAGTATGAAGGGGTACAAGCCCTCAACGTGAAGGGCCTGCCCGATCCTGTACGGGTTTCTAAGCCCATAGGCCCAGGTCAGGCCGCTGAAGCGGCACCGACACCCCGCGAGGCGGTTTTCTTTCTCTTGCCGCTCCCGGTGTTCCCTCACCCGGTAGACGCGGCACGGGTCACGGCATAGGCCGTGGACCCCGGAGGACCGTCCCCCTCGTGCGGTCCTCCCCAGCTTCGGCGGCACGGCTCCCGGTAGCACCGGGGGCCTCAACGGGCACAGCTTTCGCTGTAGCCACGATGCCCGCCTAGCCCCAAGCGCAGCATCTCCGATGCAAGCGCCAGCTTCCCGCTGGGCTTAACTCCCCCAGCGTGGATAGGGAGCGACGTTGATACGTCGCAGAGTTGTAGGGACTCTCGCCCTCCGGTTGCTGCCGTTCCCAGCAGCCGGGGGGCTCCCCCTTTTTCGGACTTTGCAATGAAGAAACGGCAGCGTCTGTGGCGCTGTCTCTTATCCACCCCGGCGGTCAGAGGCTGCCAACCGCTTGACAGCGAAGCTGTCTGCGCCAAGCGCAGCGGCTCTGCCGCAAGCGCCGGAAGTGATCGGAGATCACCGCCATGACCAAGTGCAAGCACGGCCACGCCATCCGTGGCCCCCAGGATCGGCTGCCCAACCGGACGTGCCGGCAGTGCAACCGGATCGCGTCCCGCGAATGCCAACGACGCTACCGTGCTGCTTACGCTGCGATCCGCGAGCACAAGCTAGAAACCTTGATAGCCGGCTAGACCGGCTGAGAGGCCCACAAAGCGACGAACGGTCGCTCCCCTATACATTCCCCTACCCCGTAGGGGTAAACGGCTCTGAGCGAAGCTCAGCGCCTCTGAGGCCCCTCCCACAGGGATGGGCCGTGCCCTCAGCAACGATCTGAGGGCTATTCAGCCGGTGCGGCCAGGAGCCGTTACCCACCACACCACAACCAGGAGGGTTGGTATGTCGATGAACATCAAACCGGGCAAGGATATGCCGCTGGAATCACTGCCCGATAGCTGGCAGAGGCACATCCTGCGGCTACGCCAGGAATCTTCGAGGCACCGCGCTCAGCGCAACGCAGCCCGCGAGGAGGCTGACAGGCTCCGCGCCGAGCTGGCCGAGTTGAAGGCCGGCCGCTGATGCGCTGCAAGTGTGGCGACCCCGCGACTATCGGGCGCCGGTGCCGGGACTGCCACGAGGCTAGAACCGCCCCGAAGATACAGGCACCGCCACACCACAAGCTCGACACCGGCAACCACCGGTGCTTTCGGTGCGGCAGCTACTACAAGTGCCCGAGTTGGTGCCGGACGAGGTGGAACAGGTGAGCACCGTTACGTTCGATGCACGTTGGAACCCGAAGCGCGGCGAGGTCACCTACCGAATCGGCAAGCAAGGCACCTCCGCGTTTCTGCTGCTCGGTGCCGACGACATAGCCGAGCTACGCAACCGGATCGACCAGGCCACCAAGGGCACTGACTATGTCCGGGCTACCTAAGCTACCCAGGCACCTATGGGACGCCGCGAACAGCGCCATCGACCACAGAGACGACCTCTGGGGCCTCGGCAAGATGATCGCGTGGGAGATGTGTTCCCAGGGGTACACCGAGGACGAGTGCGCGGACTGGTTGATCGACCAGTCCCCGCTGCGGGGCAACTACACGGCTAGGCAATTCGAGTACCAACTGCGCCGTGCGGTCACGGCGGGGTACGAGTCGTTCGACCCAGCCCGGAGGATGGGGCAGGCGCAAGAGCCTATTGACCCGCAGGCTTTCCAACGCCTGCTGGCCGAGGTCGAGGCGGCCAAGTTCAAACGCGACAAGCGGTACTGGGTCGCGTTGGTGCAACACGCCATCAACCACGGGGTCAACCCGGTGTACTGCTCGTGCAGGAAGCTAGCCGAGGTTGCCGGGTTTACCTCGGCTACAGCCCACATCAAGGCCAACGAGGCAATGCAGCGCATGGCCCGCACCGTCCAGCCTGGTGGGCTGGCCGTGGCGGTCAGCATGGAAGGGAACGGAGAGCAGTCACGTCTGTGGACGCTCAACCCTGAGTGGCAAAGAGGGTACGTAAATAGCATGCATGATACTTACGTACCCCTTTCTGATTCTGAGGTCGAAGCGAAGCGCCAACGCGCGGAGCGTCGGCTGGCCCTGAAAGCAGAGCGGGAGCATTACGACCGCCTGTACGAGCTTCGTATGCGGTACTTCGCGTGGGAAGCGAAGCGTCACCTCGGCATCAACTGGGACAAGGCCCCCTCACTTGATCCGTTTGAGGAGGCACCCGTGACCGACGTTGTGAACCCCTTCGCTGGACCGAAGATCGACCTGGACGCCATCGCGCCGAGCCGCTCCCTCGAAGAGTGGCCGGACCCGGATCTGTCGCTGACACCCGCGATGGTTGCGTTCCTCTCCGACGACGGACCCCCGCAAGGCTCATAGCACTACAACCGAATACAAACGGCCCGCCGACGGACTTCGTAGGCGGGTCTCTACGTCTCACGAGGGAGATAACGATGGACCCACTGCACGACCCCGCTAGGCAGCCCGAGGGCTGATGACCACGTTCGAGGACTACGCAGCCCGCACCGTGGCGTACAACGCCGCCATCGAAGCGGCGGGGGATCTGCCTTGGTTCCGCTGCCCCGAGAAGCTCGCGAAGTTGGAGCGCCACATACCAGGCATCACCGCCATGACCGAAGACGAACGCCGCCGCGCGTTGTTCAACCACCACCGAGGAGACCGCAGAGCATGACCGTAGAGACACCGATTCCCGAGGCTGAGAGCCACACAGAGCCAACAGAATCCCCCGAGGGGGTAGAGACACCGGAGGGTGGCAACGAAGACCGTCCGATGCCACGAGAGCAGCGATACCGCATGGAGCTTCGTGCTGCCGAGGCCGAACGTGATTCTCTGGCCTCGCGGGTCGCTGACCTTCAAACCAGGGAGCTTCACCGGCTGGCGGGCGAGCACCTGGCCGCACCCGAGGACATCGCCATGTCCGGTAAATCCCTGGCGGACTTCCTGACCCCCGAGGGCTGGGTAGACCACGAGGCCGTAGCCGAAGCTGCGGCAGCGGTCATCGAGTCCCGGCCCGGCCTGGCCAAGAACCAGCGTGCGGTGGACCTGTCACAGGGCACCGGCAACGGACGACCCGGTAAGGGGCAGCCGTCGTTGGCCGACGTTTTCCGGGTGTAACCCGATTCAAAAAGACTTGGTAGCTGCATAGCTGTCTGTGATGGCGGCAGTAACCACGTAAGCGACTGTGTCGCAGCGGGTCCGATCAGGTGATCGGGCCTTTTTTGTTCGCACACAACAACTCTCACAAGGGAGAAACAAATGGCAGTAACCGACTCTGGTCTTCAGAGGGCATGGACCCCCGAGGACTACGGCAAAGAGCTTGACGTCGTTCTCGAAGCGAAGTCCATCGCGTTCCGCGCCGGCACCGTCGTCCGCACCAGCAACCAGCAGATCCGGTTCCCGCTGCTGACAGCGGACCCGGCTGTTGCCTGGGTGCCCGAGAACACCCAGATCAGCCTCACTGACCCGACGACCGATGAGCTGGTCGTGGTCCCGAGTGCTGTTAAGGGTTTGACCCAGATCAGCAACGAGGCAGCCCAGGACACCACCCCGGCTGTTGCTAAGCAGATCGCTATGGCGCTGGCCCGGTCCATCGCCAAGAAGATCGATGCGGCGTTCTTCGGGAACACCGTCAGCAACGGACCCTCGGGGTTGCAGTCGTTGACGGGGGTCAACGTCGTGGACACCGGTACCGTGACGTTCACCTCTGCCGACCCGTTCCACGACGCGAAGGCAGCGGCGCTGGCGGACAACGCCGAGCTGACTGTGTTCCTGTTGGCTCCTGACGTGGCGCTGTCGCTGTCGAAGGCGAAGCAGCTCACCTCGGGCTCCAACGTCGGCCTGTTCAACGCCAACGGCGTTACCGATGGCCTGACCATCGCGGGTGTGCCGGTTCTGGTGAGCACCGACGTCGCAGCGGGCAACGCCTGGGGCATCGACGGTACGCAGGTCATGGTTGTCCAGCGCACCGGGACCACGGTCGCACAGTCGACCGATGCGGCGTTCGATTACGACGCCGTTCAGGTCCGAGCGACCGCTCGTGTTGGGTTCGGGTTCGCTAACCCCGCTGGTGTCGTGCGCCTGTACGACGCGGCGTGATCTAACCCCTACGGGTCACGGCGTAGCCGTGGCCCTTTGAGGGAGCCATCTCCGATGACTCCCAACGGGGACAACTGAATAACGACGCGAAGGCCCCCAGGCCAAGAAACCTGGGGGCTTTTGCTATGCCCACCAAACGAGAGAGGGAGTCAGTACCCCGCATGACCGAGACTGACCCGCCCGGCGACTTTCGGACACCGCCTTGACTATTGTTGAGGCCGAGCCGAATTGGAGTCGCAAGTATGGAACGTCGCCGGTTCTCTGCCGGGTTCAAAGCCAGCATTGCACTGGAGGTGATCGAGCATTCCCGCGCGATTGCTGATATTGCACGTGAAAATAACGTGTCGGAACAGTCTGTCTCACGATGGGTCCGCCAGTATAAGGAGGAACATCCCGAGATTGGCGATAAGTTGACTGAATCAGAAATGGACGAGTTGCGTCGGCTGCGACGACGCGTGAAATCACTGGAACAGGAGGTCGAATTCCTGGGAAAAGCTACCGCCTTCTTCGCGAAGAAACAGCAACCGTAGACGTTTACGCAGCTATTTCCGCTGAAGAAGGCAACTATTCGGTGAC